>CAYZKI010000122.1:0-8775 GCA_964478745.1 uncultured Bacteriovoracaceae bacterium | reverse complement strand
CTCCAATCTGGGCGGGCTCTCGCAAGGGTCGATCGTCAACCTCGAGCGGGCGCTTCAGGCGGGCGCGCGCCTGTCCGGACACGTGGTCCAGGGCCACGTCGACGGCGTGGGCCGGTTCCTCCGGGCGCAGGCCGACGAGAAGAGCCATCAGACCTGGTTCGAGATCCCCGAGGCGCTCAGCCGCTACTGCGTGGCCAAGGGATCGATCTCCATCAACGGCGTCAGTCTCACGATCAACGAGCTCAGGGGCCGCGCCACCGAGCGCGCGGAGGTCTCGATCACGATCATCCCGCATACCTGGGAGCACACCAACCTGAGCTCGCTCAGGCCGGGCGACCCGGTGAACCTCGAGGTGGACGTGCTTTCGAAGTACGTGGAAAGGCTTCTCGAATGCCGGACATGAGCTTCGGAATCGAAAAAGGCATCGAAGCCCTCCAGCAGGGCCGGATGGTCATCCTCGTCGACGACGAGGACCGCGAGAACGAAGGCGACCTCGTCTTCCCGGCCGAGCTGACCTCCGCCGAGACGATCAACTTCATGGCGATGCACGCCCGCGGCCTGATCTGCCTGGCTCTCACCTCGGAGCGCGTGGAAGAGCTCAAGCTTCCCATGATGACGGCGAAGAACCAGTCGCCCAAGCAGACCGCCTTCACCGTCTCGATCGAGGCGCGCGAAGGCGTAACGACAGGTATCTCGGCGCACGACCGGGCCAGGACGGTTCGAGTGGCCGTCGATCCCTCCATGAGCGCGGCGGACCTCGTCTCCCCCGGCCACATCTTCCCTCTTCGCGCGCTCGACGGCGGCGTGCTCGTCCGCGCCGGCCACACCGAGGGCTCCATCGACCTGGTGAACCTCGCGGGCTTCAACCCTTCGGCCGTGATCTGCGAGATCATGAAGGACGACGGGACCATGGCGCGGCTCGACGATCTCAAGGAGTTCTCCGCGAAGCACGGCATCCCGATCGTGACCATCAAGGACGTGATCGCGCATCGCATGGCGCGCGAAAGCCTCGTCGAGGCCGTCGCCAAGACTCGCTTCCCCTCGGCGTTTGCCGGCGAATTCGAGCTGCACGCTTTCAAGAGCCTGCTCGACGGCACCGAGCACCTGGCGCTCGTCAAAGGGCCGATCTCGCCCGATTCGCCCGCTCTCGTGCGCGTCCATTCGGAGTGCCTGACCGGCGACGCGCTCGGGTCGCTCCGCTGCGACTGCGGAGCCCAGCTCCAGAAGTCGCTGAAGCGGATCCACGACAACGGAAGCGGCGTGCTGGTTTACATGCGCCGGCACGAAGGGCGCGGCATCGGCCTCGGCAACAAGATCCGCGCCTACCAGCTTCAGGACGAGGGCATGGACACGGTCGAGGCGAACCGCCATCTCGGCTTCAAGGCCGATCTGCGGCACTATGGCCTCGGCGCGCAGATTCTCCGGCACCTGGGTGTGAAGCGCATGCGCCTGCTCACGAACAACCCCAAGAAGGTGGTCGGCCTGGAAGGCTACGGGCTGACGATCGTCGACCGGGAGCCGATCGAGATCGAGCCCAACACCCATAACCAGAACTACCTCACCGCGAAGAAGCAGAAACTCGGGCACGAGCTCCTGCTCGTCCCGGGATCAGGAGTCGCCGAATGAGAATCGCCGTCGTCGTGAGCCGCTTCAACCCGGAGGTCACCGAGGGCCTGCTCGAGGGCGCCATGCGCACCCTGACCGAGCAAGGGGTCGCGCGCGAGTCGATCGACGTCCTTCGCGCCCCCGGCGCGTTCGAGGTCCCGTTGATCGCGCAGACCCTGGCCAAGACGGGCAGGTACTCGGGCGTCGTCTGCCTGGGATGCGTCATCAAGGGCGACACCGCTCACTTCGAGTTCATCAGCCTGGGCGCCACCGTCGGCCTGATGCAGTCCATGCTGTCGACCGGCACGCCGATCTCCTTCGGCATCCTGACCACCTACGACGACGAGCAGGCGCGCAAGCGCTCGGCCGCCGATGTCGAGAACAAAGGCCGCGAAGCGGCGCTCGCCTGCGTGGAGACCATCCGCACGCTCGCCCAGATCCGCCCTCAGCCGGGCCACGAACGCGTATAACCCGTCCCATGGCCGCGTTTCGGGCGCGCTTTCCCCCCGCCTCGGGAATGCGGTAGAATCAAGGGGAATGGTCCATTTCCACGCCCATCACGATCATGATCATGACCACTCGCATGGCCATGGACACGGCCATGACCACGGGCCGGCTTCGCCTCGCGCCATCGTGAAGGCGATCGGCATCACGGCGACCTTCATGATCGTCGAGTTCGTGGGGGGTTGGTGGGCCAACAGCCTTGCCCTGATCTCCGACGCCGCGCACATGCTGACGGACGTGGGCGCGCTCCTGCTCTCTCTCTTCGCGATCTGGGTTTCGCGCCGGCCAGTCAGTTCGACGATGAGCTTCGGCTGGCACCGAGCCGAGATCCTGGGAGCGCTCGCGAGCGGCCTGATCATCTGGGCGCTGGCCGGGTTCATCGTCTACGAAGCGGTGCAGAGGCTCCAGAATCCTCCCGAAGTCCAGGGGCTCACCGTACTCGTGATCGCCGCCGTCGGGCTCGCGGCGAATCTCGTGAGCATGAGGCTCCTGCACTCCTCGAAGCACGAGAACATGAACGTGCGCGCGGCCTACCTGCACATGCTCGCCGACACGCTGGGAAGCGTGGGCGCGGTCGTCGCGGGCGGGGTGCTCTGGCTGACGGGCTGGCGCCCCATCGACCCGATCATCACCCTGCTCTTCGCCGGGCTCATGCTGGTGAGCTCGTGGAGCCTGGTCAAGGAGGCGCTCGCCGTCCTGATGGAGTCGACGCCGAGCCACCTCGACCCGGCCAAGGTCCATGCCGAGCTCGCCGGGCTAACCGGCGTCCGCGAATGCCATGACCTGCACATCTGGAGCGTCTCGAGCGGCAGGCTCGCGCTCAGCGTGCACCTGATCACCGAGGGCAAGGGCTCGGGCGACGTCCTCGCAGCGGCGAACTCGCTGCTTCAGGAGAAGTACGGGATCATCCACACGACGATCCAGATCGAGAACCCCGAGGAGTTCAAGTCCGAGCGTTGCTACGACTGCGCTCCGCAGCCAGCCAGGCAGTCTCAGGGCTGAGTGGCCGGCGGCTGCTTGGCGAACACGTAGACGCACTTGCGTTGAACGTAACCCGGAGTCGTGCTCGGCGGATTGTCGACCTGATACACGGTGACGAGCGCGTAGCCGTCATCCATCGTCGTGTTCATGTCGTACTTCGCCCAGGCGGTCGTGCCTTTGCTCAGGTCGCATTCGGCCACGATGGTCTTCACGCGATCGGCCGCGTATGCGCTCGTGATGCTCAGGGTGACGGCGGCAGCCGCGAGAAGAAGGGACTTCATGGTGGTCCGCCTTCCTTACTTGGCCGGGCAGAAGCGATCGATCATCTCGATCAGCTCGGCCGAGGCCTTGCCATCCCGGTACTCGAGGGCGCTCGCGTCGCGGCTGAGCAGCACCTTGCGGGTGCCCGTGCCGATGTCGACGAGCGCGCCGTAGTACACGTTCGGAACGGTTTCCATGACGTGCAGGGCCTTCACGATGGGTTCCCTCTGCGCGCGCGCGATCACGACGTCGTACTTGAGGCCCGGGCCCTTCTTCAAAAGCCTGTCGCGCTGGCCCTTGCGCTTGATGGCGACCCGGCCGTCCATGATGGTGCAGACCAAGAGGGGGTCCGCCGCCGGACCGACGATCTTTTCCGCCACCGGGAAGAAGCCGGGAGCATAGGTCGAAGCGCCCGCGGTCGAGGAAACGACCAGAGCCAGAAGAACGAAAAGGGACTTTTTCATGGGAGGCCTCCTGATAGCGCACTTGCGCGAATTACTTTTGCTCCGACTAGCGCAATGCGTTAGCGAGGTCAATTCAAACTAAAGTTTTAGTTGATAACTACTAAAACCTTAGTTCATACTCGGCTCATGACCCAATCCCGACTCCTGACCGAAGCTGAGCTCGAACTGATGGGAATCCTGTGGAAGCGAGGCGAAGGCACGGTCCACGACGTGATCGAAGGGCTGCCCCGGGGCCGCGAGCTCGCCTACACGACCGTTTCGACCATCCTGCGCATCCTGGAGCAGAAGGAGTTCCTCAGGAGCAGGAAGTCGGGCCGCTCCCACATCTACTCCCCGCGAGTGACGAAAGCCGAGTACGAGGCCTCCTCGCTGGGCCACCTGGTGGCACGGGTCTTCGAGAACGAGCCTTCGCTCCTGGTCAGGCGCCTGATCGAGACCAAGGACCTTTCCCGTGACGAGCTTGCCGAGCTTCGAAGGATCCTCGACGAGAAGGGGCGCTCATGAGCATGGGGCAGCTCCTCGCGAGCATGACGTTGACCCTGGTCCTGGCCTGGGCGGGGCTCGCCTCGCTTCCGAAGTCCGTCCGTCCGCGCTGGGCACTGATGATGCACCGATGGGCTCTCTTCGCGGCCATCCTCTTTCCCATCCTGGCCTCGACTCTTCCGCGGCCCGACCTCCCTCCGCACTGGGGGCAGGTGTTCTCGGGCGCGCACGAACGAGTCCCGCTTCCTGCGCTCGCCGCCACGGCTTCGCCCGCCGGTCCGGCCGCGGCGCGCGCCCAGGCTCCCCGGGCCGCGGATGCGATCGCGGCCATCGGCTCCGCGCTTCCCGAGATCCTGGTGCTTCTCGCGCTGCTCGGACTGGGCGGATGGCTGCGGGCGGCGCTGAAGCTCGCCTGGACCCTCGACAAACTTCCCGTGCTTCGGAGAATGGGCCGCGTGCGCGTGCTCGCGAGCGAGCGCTGCGTCCCCTACTCCGCATGGACGGCGTCCGGGCCCGTCATCGTCCTGCCCCGCTCCCTCGGCACGCATTCCGCGCGCTCGCGGCTCGCCTTCCGCCACGAGGCTGAGCACCACCGCGCGGGAGACCCCCTTTTCGCATGGCTCGAGTCGGCGATCTTCTGCGCCTTTTTCTGGCATCCGGCCGCGCGCTGGTTCGAGCGCCGGATTCTCGAGCTCCAGGAATTCGCCTGTGACGAAGCGGTGGCCGGCCACCCCGCGACCTCGGCTCAGGCGTATGCCCGCTGCTTGTTGGAAGTGGCGGAACTCGCTGTCGGGCTCCGGCCGCAGGCGTCGATGGGTACCGTCGGCCTCGGCGGGACCGGAGACTCCGATGGCTCATCTCTCAGGAGGAGAATCATGCGGTTGTTGAACCTGTCAAAGGAATCGAAGAAGGAAAGACCACGCACGCTCGAAATCGGCCGGATCGCGGCGACAGCGGGGCTGCTCGTCGCGCTGACGGGCGGCGCAAGCTACCTCGCCCATGCCCGAACGCAGGGGCACGAGGCCGGGCGCGCGCTGACGCTCGAGGAGGCCACGCGGTACGCGGAGCGCGCGGGCGGCGGATCGGCCGTCGTGCCGCTCACGGTGAATGAGCGCGTGCTCGAGATGCTGAACAGGATGGTCGCCACCCAGAAAGGCCGCGAGCGGATGAAGACCGCCTTCGAGCGCATGCCTTCGTTCCGTCCGATGATCGAGGAAGAGGCGCGCAGGCAGGGCGTCCCGCTCGAGGTGCTCGCTCTGCCGGTCATCGAGTCGAGCTACAGGAACGATTTGGTCTCGCCGTACAAGGCGGCGGGCATCTGGCAGTTCATCGCGCAGACCGCTCGGAAGTACGACCTGCGCGTGGACGGCCAGACCGACGAGCGCCTCGACACGAAGAAGGCGACCGTGGCGGCGATCCGCTACCTCAAGGACCTGCACGGGATTTTCGGCGACTGGCGTCTCGCGTTCAAAGCCTATAACGAGGGCGAGAACGCGGTCTCCCGGCAGATCATCGAGCACAAGACGCGCGACCCGTGGGTGCTCGAGGCGAAGGCGAGCCGCGAGAGCTACCTGACGAAAGCGACGGCCGCGATCATCATCATGAAGAACCCGGAGCTCGTGCAATAAGCCGGGAGCCGGCATTCAGCCCGGCCCCGACCGCGGATCCCCCGCGGCCGGGGCCGGAGCGCGTCCAGGCTTCAAGGCCTGCAGAGACGGTCGTGCGTGGGAGAAAGCGCAGTCAGCCGCACCGAAAGCAGCTTGCAGTCCGTTGCGCCCATGCGCCCGGCCATCTCGGCTTTCACGCAGGGCGCGGCACCGTTCGCGTCGAGCTCGCTTCTCTGGAAGATGATCTCGAACTCGTTGGCCGGCACCAGGGTCCGGAACTCCTGGATGTACCATCTTCCGAAAGTGGGAAAATCGCGCTCGACCTGGGAGGTGGCCGCGAAGATCGCCGTCGACGCGCATCCCGTGCCCAGCAGTACTGCGCCGTTCGCGCTCACGACCTCCGCGGCGAGAAGAGAAGCTCCGATCAGACCCAGGTATTTCAGCATGGCGCGTCCTCCAGGTCCGGGACGCTACCCTCTATGACTCATTGCGTCGAATCGGAAATCACGTTTGGCTCCGTTTCCGGAAAGCGCGGGTGACCAGCTCAAGCCAGGGGAGCTTGCGGCTGGACGATCGCGGAACTTCCGGGCTAAAACCTGAGGCCAGCGCACCCGTAGCTCAGTTGGATAGAGTAGCTGGCTTCGAACCAGTTGGTCGGGAGTTCGAATCTCTCCGGGTGCGCCATTCATCCCATCCCTATTTGCTGGATAGGTCTACCCGTCAGGAACAGGAATGCCGAGGCACGGGCTCCTGCCCTGTCTCACACCCCTGGCTTCGCCAGGGGACGCGTCACGCTTGTGAGACGCCTGGCATTCCTGTTCCTGACGGGGCCCTATCCAGCAAATAGGGATGGGATAAACTGCTTCCGTCAATCCGCGACGCCGATGTCGAAATGCAGCGGCTCTTCCTGGGCTCCGAGGGAACGATAGAGGTTCACCGCGGGAGTGTCCACGCGGTCCGCCTGCACGAAGATGACCCAGGCGCCGATGGCTCGCGCCACGGCCCTGAGCTCGTGGATCAGCTGCCTGGCGATGCCTTGCCTCCGATATCTCTCGTCGACGGCGAGATCGTAGAGGTAGATCTCGCTTCGCTCCTGTTCGTACTTGTCGAGAACATAGGCGACCAGCCCTCCCACCACGGAGTCTCCGCTCAGGGCGGCGATCGCGATGAACTTGCTCTTGGAGAGAAGCTCGCGCAGATAAGGATCGCCGGGCTTCCTGGACAGATGGGTCTCGGTGTCCTCGAACGCCGCCGCGAAAACCTCGTTGAGGCTCCTCAAAGTTCCGAGGTCACCTCGCTCCAGTCTTCTGTACCTGATCGGAGATCCGCTCGTCCTGGATTGCATTCTCGTCCCGTCGCTCACCCTTTCTTCTTGTACCCCTTCACCACGCTTCCGTTCGTGAGCGTGACATAGAACTCCTCGATCAGACCGAGCTTGATCGCGGCCTTCACGGCCTCGCGGTCGAAGCCCGCGCGATCCAGGTCCTGCAGCGTGGGGAGCTGGCCCGTCTCGGCCCGGATGTCCTCGATCTTCTTGAGCAGCCGTCTTTGGGAGAAGAGGTCCATAAGCAACCCGGGTGGAAGCGAGTCAGGGTCGAGCTCGGTTCCCCGACCCTGACTCTAGCCGCGAAACGCTAAACGTTAAACGGCCTTTTCTTCCGCTGCTTCAGCTCGGCGTGGATCCTCTTCCACTTCTGCTTCTCGCGAAGCGCCGCGGCGACGTCATGCTTGCGGTTCTGGAAGGCGATCTCCCGCTGGAGCTTGGCGTATGACTCCCAGCGCCCGGGCTCGAGCTCGCCGTCTTCGAGCGCCTCGCGCAGCCTGCAGCCGGGCTCGGACCCGTGAGAGCAGTTGGAGAAGCGGCAGCTTCCTAGCAACGCCTCCACGTCGGCGAAGGCCTCGCTCAGCCCCTCCTCGTGATCCATGAGCTGCAGCTCCCGCATGCCCGGCGTGTCGATCAGGAAGACGCCGGCCGGAAGGGCGAGCAGCTGCCTGCGCGTCGTCGTGTGCCTGCCGCGGTCGTCGTGCCTTCGCACCCCGGACGTCCCGAGAAGCGGCTCGCCGAGCCAGTGGTTCACGAGCGTCGATTTACCCACCCCCGATGACCCGAGCACGACGCTCGTCTCGCCCGGCAGGAGATGCTCGAAGAGCTCGCGCGTCCCCTGCCCCGTCGCCGCGCTCACGGCGATCACGGGCGCTCCCGCCGAGACGGCTCGTGCCGCCTTCAGATAGGGATCCGGATCGCCGGCCAGGTCGCTTTTCGTGAGCACGACGATGGGCCGGGTCTCGGTCGAGCGCACGAGCGCGAGATAGCGCTCGATCCTCCTGACGTTGAAATCCTGGTTCATCGAGCTCGCGACGAGCGTCACATCGACGTTCGAAGCCAGGATCTGCGTGTCCGAGCGGCCGCCTGCCGTCTTCCGCGAAAGACAGCTTCGCCTCGGAACGAGCTCCAGGATGATCGCATGCGTTCCCCCGTCGAGGAGCGCGCAGACGACCCAGTCGCCGACCGCGGGGAAATGCTCCCGCGACCCGGCCTGATACAGGAACCTTCCCGTGACCTCGGCAAGCAGCGGCGTCTCGCCATCGCGAGGCACGATCCAGTAATGCCCTCGTTCCTCGCTCACGACCCGTGCGGGCAGCACGGAGTTGTCGTGGCCGAGCGCGCCCCATTGCGCCTCGAAGTAATCGTTCCATCCCCAGGAATTGGGCATGCGGAATCTCCAGTTCAGTAAAGAAGAGAGACCCGGCGGAATTTCGGATTGAGTTTTTTAGAGCCTCAGGCCCCGGCGCGAGGAAGAGTGCCGGGCTGAAAGAGAGTCTTCGAGCGGACGAGAGCCTGCGGCTTCACAAGGGTATCAGTCATATTT
>CAYZKI010000121.1:6344-8875 GCA_964478745.1 uncultured Bacteriovoracaceae bacterium | reverse complement strand
TGAAATACTCTTCCTCGTCCCAGTCGAAAGTCTGCGCCTTGCCGCAGGTCTCGCAGCTGAAGGAGGGCGGAATCGCCTTCCCGTTGGCGAACTTCACGTCGTTCGTCTCGAGCCAGCGCTGCGTGGTCTTGTCGCACTGAGAGCAGTAGTACGGCGCCTCGAACGACTGCACGGGCGTGCCCTTCTTGCCGAACAGATTCGGAATGATGTTGGCCTGCTCGAGGAACACGCTTCCCACTCGCGTGAATACGACGGGCTTGCCGCCGGCCAGGCGTTCCATCAGCAGCACCCACTCGCGCACGCCGCATGAGTTCATGCGGCTCACCTGCGAGACGTCGAACGCGATTTCGCGGGCCGAGTCCCCGAACTCCGCGAGCGTCGAGAGCATGATCGAGAAGTTCACGTCCTCGTCGATCGTGCCGACCGGGCGGAAGACGATCCTTCCCCCGACCTGCTCCATCTCAAGACGCATCTTGCCTGTATCCGCGAGTACGATCGACTGACCCATTCCAGATACATGTCGGCTCAACCGCGCAGGTTGTTTAATCGCAATTCGTCAGAATTTTGTCAGTCGATACAAGCCGTCGCCGGGCGCCGCCTCGCGGTCGCTGCAGATCGTTTCCACGAAAACATGCATGGCGTCCGGGAACAGCTCGTAGAGCGCGATCAGGTTCAAGGGCTCGTTCTCGAACGAGGCGATCAGCGTTCCATGCTTGCGGATATACGCAGCTGCATTCTGCTTATGAGTGAGGTCGTCCTCCTCGAAAGTCGGTTTCAGGAGGAGATGCGTGCGCTCGAGATCCCAGGGGAAGCCGTCGCGGATCAGGTTCTCCCGCGTTCCCTTCCCCATTCCCGGCTCGTCGCGTCCGGTCAGGTAGATGAGCTCCGCGCCGAGGTCGTGCAGTTCGCGAGCGAAGCGTGCCGCGCCCGGATACGCGTGATCGTACTTCAGATACTCGTTGGTAAAGAAGCGGTCCTGCCAGAAAGCCTTCACGCGGTCACGCGCTTCGAGCGTCTCGGGCTCGGCGGTCGAGAGACCCACCGCTGAGAACGTGTCCTTGATGGAGTAGCCGACCTGATGAATCGTCGCGCCACCCAGGCGCTCGACGACCTTGGAAAACTCGCGCGCCTCGTCCGTCCGAGTCCACTCGCGGATGATCTGCAGCGTCCGGTGGCCGACCTCGTACAGGGTCGAATCGAGATCGAGAAGGATCAGGGGATTGTTGCCTCGCGCCGCGCGCACGCGCTCAGCAACTTCGCGCAGGACCTGCGCGTCGTCATGCGCATGAAAACGGGATGCATCGATCCAGGCCTTGCGGGCCATTGCGGCTCTCACCACTGCGGACTCTGTGTGGGTCGTCATGTGCCGCGTCTAACATCAAACAAAAGAAGAGGCAATTTCCGGGGCCAGGCGCATGGCCTGAATCCCCGGAATTGCCTGTCATTACCGCTATTCGATCAACTCAGCTTACTTCTGAGCGGCCTTCTGGCCACCCTTCTGGGCTGCCTTCTGACCGGCCTTCTCGCCAGCCTTCTGAGCGGCCTTCTGGCCGGCCTTCTGACCCGCCTTCTCGCCGCCCTTCTGGGCTGCCTTTTCGCCGGCCTTCTGACCCGCCTTCTGGCCAGCCTTCTGAGCGGCCTTCTGGCTCATCTTGTCGGTGCCCTTCTGAGCGGCCTTCTGGCCGACTTTGTCAGTGCTCTTCTGAGCGGCCTTCTGACCCGCCTTCTGGCCGGCCTTGTCGCCGCCCTTCTGGGCGGCCTTTTCGCCGCTCTTCTGTTCAGCCGACTTCTGGGTGGCCTTCTCGGCGACCTTCTGGCCGGCCTTCTGACCCGCCTTCTCAGTCACCTTCTGACCGGCTTTCTGCCCGGCCTTTTCCTTGGACTTCTGGCCAGCCTTCTCGGTGCTCTTCTGACCGGCCTTCTGGCCTGCCTTCTGTTCCGATTTCTGCGTGGCCTTCTGGGTCGCCTTCTCAGAAACCTTCTGTTCCGATTTCTGCGTGGCTTTCTGTCCAGCCTTTTGCCCTGCCTTGCTGTAGGCCGAGTCATTCGCAAAAGATGCGGAGCTCAGTGCGAATGCAAACGCGCCTGCAAGCAACGACAGTGACGCAAAGTTCTTGTTCATTTCGTATTCCTCCCTGAAACCATGAGCCGGTTCGCTGGGTCGGGAGTTGTGCAACCGAGGTGCCACCGCCGCCCGATTCCGGGAATTAACTGTCCTCGTTGCCCTGGGACGACGCCGGGGGAACATTGCGCGCGTCATAGAAAATCCGGTCGTCGAGCACCGGCGTGGGCTCCGTGTCGGGCGCCGCTTCGCCGGCTTCCTCCTTGCGCAGCTGAGCGCGGGTCACGTCGAGGCGGTACCAGACCGAGATGCGGTCCCCGACCTTGGCCTGCGCGGGAAGCCTGAGTTGCGGGTCCCGGCGCGGGAACTCGAAGGTCTGGTCGGCGCTCTGGACGATCACGTTCTTCGAGTCGAGACCGACGATCGTGCCGCTCATCTCATATTCCCACGCGCGAGTTTCCGCAGCCCC
>CAYZKI010000121.1:0-6334 GCA_964478745.1 uncultured Bacteriovoracaceae bacterium | reverse complement strand
TAAGCAAAAGCGATCACCCCTGCCGTGTACTTCGCAAGATCCAATGCTCTCATGACAGCCCCCTTTTCGTTCAAAACGCATCTTCCCAACGCTGGGAGATGCGCATCGCGGTGTTGATCAGACCGACGTGCGAGTAGGTCTGCGGAAAATTTCCCCACAACTCGCCTGACTCGGGATCCATATCTTCCGAAAGCAGGCCTACATGGTTCGCCTGATGGATCACGCTGGAGAATAGCTCGCGGGCATCCTGCTTGCGGCCAGCGGCCCACAGCGCGTCCGCCATCCAGAACGAGCAGACGGTGAAGGTGGTTTTCGGGATCCCGAAATCGTCGGGAGTGCGGTAGCGATACACGCCTTTTCCGACCCGGAGCATCCGGTCGTACGCCTCGATCGTCCTGTGAAACCGCTCATCCCTGTAAGAAACGAAGTTGATCGCGGGCAACAGCAGATTGGCCGCGTCCGGGCTGTCGCCCCCGTAGCTTTGGGTGTAGTAGCCCACGAGATCGTTCCATCCGCCGTGCTCGATGTCCTCGCGCATGCGCTCGCGGATGGGAGCCCACTCGCTGACGAGCTCATGCCGGCCGATGTGCCCCGCGATCCGCACTCCGCGATCGATCGCGGCCCAGTTCATCAGCTTCGAGAAGACCGAGTGCTGCTTGGATCCGCGGAACTCCCAGATCCCCGCATCGGGGCGATCGAAGCATTGGATCGCCTGCTCCACGAGCTGGCGCACGTTCATCAGCGCCTGGTCCTGGTCGGTGCGGTCGAGGCGGCGGTCGAAGAACGTCGGCGTGATGGCGAGGACCATCTCGCCATAGACGTCGTGCTGGTCCATCTTGTACGCGGCGTTCCCCACGCGCACGGGCCCGTATCCCTTGAAGCCCGAAAGCCACGGAAGCTCTCTTTCGATGAGCTCCTTCTCGCCCGAGATCCCGTAGACGGGCTGAAGCGCGCGCGACGGCTCGGATGCGCACACGTTCTGGAGATAGCGGATGAAGGCCTCCATCTCCTCGAACTGGCCGAGCTTGTTCAGCGCGGTGACGACGAAGTACGCGTCGCGGAGCCAGCAGTAGCGGTAGTCCCAGGTACGCCCGGCCTCGGGCCCTTCCGGGATCGAGGTGGTCGTCGCCGCGATGATCGCGCCCGTATCCTCGTAGATGTGGAGCTTGAGCGCGAGGGCCGACCGGATCACCTCGTTCTGGAACTCGAACGGGATGTTGCAGTGCTTGGCCCACATCCTCCAGTAGCCGAGGGTGCGGTCGAGCTGCTCCTCGATCCCGAACTTGAGCGGACCCTGGAAAGGGAGCCCGTACGAAAGGACGAAGTGCTTCGACTCCTTCAGCTCGAAAGGCGTCTCGTTCAGGATGTACGAGATCGGCGCGTCCGAGGACAGGAAGAGCGACGCCGTCTGGCTCTCGTACAGGACCTCCGACCCGAGATGCGTGATCTTCGGCTCGTCCCGGCCGTAGTTGAACTTCGGGCGGCAGCGGATGACCACCTTCGGGAGCCCCTTGATCGGGCGAAGAACGCGCACGATCTGCGGCGGCTTGTGGTGCGAGTAGTTGCGCTCGAACCGCGGCATGAAGTCGATGATCTCGAACTGGTGGTTGCCGTCCGAGCTGTTGAACACGGTGACGAGCACGTTCGTGTTGCGCATGTAGTGCTGGCGCGTCTCCCAGCCGCCCGATGCGTAGCCGTCCGCGGGCTCGATGCTCCAGAACCCTCCCTTCTCCTCGTCTAGGATCGAAGAGAATACCGAAGGAGCGTCGAAGCGCGGCATGCAGCACCAGGCGATGCTCCCCCTCCTGTTCACCAGAGCCGAGATCTGACAGTTCCCAATGAGTCCGTAGTCGAGCTGCGACATGTCGATATTGCTCGAGCAAGCGCGAAGCCAACGGGTGGACGGAAACTTGGGCCGACTCGGGACAGCTCGGGGCACGCGCGTTGCAGTCGGCTGCCCGCGCATGGGACGATTCTACGCAGTGTGGCTGACCGCCGTTACCCTGACCGCTCTGGCTGCAAGCAGCATTCAAAGCGTCATCGAGGCCCGCAGACTCAGCCGGGAGG
This sequence comes from uncultured Bacteriovoracaceae bacterium, assembly GCA_964478745.1. Classification (GTDB taxonomy): domain Bacteria; phylum Bdellovibrionota; class UBA1018; order UBA1018; family UBA1018; genus CAYZKI01. The sequence continues at coordinate 4,267 of CAYZKI010000121.1, read as the reverse complement.
CCGAGTCGCGCCTCGCGACCGTCGCCGTAAGCATCGAGGACTCCTTGGTTTCCAACTTCCAGCAGCGGCGCTACGCGCGGATCGAACGCGCCGTACGGAAACTCCGCGAGTCGCAGGGCATCGAGGCGATCGCGCTCTGTCCGCGCGCGTTGGGCCCCGTGCGAAAGAACCCGGTGGGCTTTCCGCTCGGGGCGAATTGGGAGCGTCTTTGCGAGAGTGACCCGGTGAGCCGAGTCAAATCGGGAGTCCCCGAAGGGTGGAGCCGCTCGATCGGATCCCACCCGCTCCAGTTCCGCGCTCAGTCGCTCGAGTCGGCGGAAAGCCCTCTCGTCCTCGTGACGGCGCTGAACGTCGGCTACATCCGCCAGCATTGGATCGACGTCTTCGCCCGGACGTTTCTCGTAACGCTGCTTGGCGGCCTCCTCGTGCTCGTGCTGGTCGCCGCCCAGCTCCGCGGCTGGGTCCAGCAGAACGTCAAGCTCCTGCACCAGAGCCTCAGCGCGCTGCTGGCCGGGAAGCGCGTGAACACGGAAAAGCTGCCCTCGGAGCTGCGCCCCATCTCCAGGGACCTCTCCAAGCTCGCGGCAAAGATCCGCCCGTCGTTCGCCACGCGCGCGCAAGCGGCTTCCAATGACTGGCTGAGCGCACTGAAGCGCCGCATGGGCGACCGAAAGCTCGTGGTGGTCGCCAATCGCGAGCCATACATTCACCAGAAGAAGGACGGCCACATCAGCGTTGTGCGCCCCGCGAGCGGCCTCGTGACCGCGCTCGAGCCGATCTTGCGCCACTGCGGCGGGCTCTGGGTCGGGCACGGAAGCGGGTCAGGCGACCGCGAGACCGTCGACGAGAAGAGCGAGGTGGCCGTGCCCCCGAGAAAGCCCACCTACAAGCTGCGCCGCGTGTGGCTGAGCGACGAGGAGGAGCAGGGATACTACTTCGGCTTCGCGAACGAGGGCTTCTGGCCGCTCTGCCATCTGGCCCACACGCGCCCCATCTTCCGCCTGTCCGACTGGAACTTCTATCAGTCGGTGAACCGCAAGTTCACGGATGCCATCCCGGACTCCTCGCTGAACACCGACTCGCTCGTTCTCGTGCAGGACTATCATTTCGCCATGGCGCCGCGGTACCTCCGGGAGCGGCTCGAAAGCCGCAGCGTCGAGTCGCGCGCCAAGATCGGCCTCTTCTGGCATATCCCCTGGCCGAACGCGGAGGCTTTCGGGATCTGCCCCTGGAGCTCCGAGCTGCTGCACGGAATGCTCGGCGCGGACGTGATCGGGTTCCACACGCAGTACCACTGCAACAACTTCCTCGACACCTGCAATCGTTTCCTCGAAGCCAGGATCGACTACGAGCGCTTTTCCGTGACCATGGGAAACCACGAAACGCTGGTTCGGGCCTTCCCGATCGGGATCGACACGAGCCCGGTCCGCCACCTCGACGACGCCGAGATCGCGCAGCTTAAGAAGAGCTACGGCATCCATGCCGAGTTCGTCGCCGTCGGCGTCGACCGGCTTGACTACACGAAAGGACTGGTCGAGCGCGTCGACGCGGTCGAGCGCTTCCTCGAGAAGTACCCGAACTACATCGGAAGGTTCAGCCTCGTGCAGATGGGCTCTCCCTCCCGCACCTCGATCCCCGCCTACCGGGAGCTGAGCGAGAAGCTCGACGCCGCGGTCAATCGGGTCAATTCCCGCTTCGGCCGGGAGGCGCGCGACGGGCACGGCGAGTACAAGCCCGTGATCCTGCTTGCCACGCATCACGACTGGGAGGAGATCCAGTACTTCTACCAGATCGGCAACGTGTGCATGGTCACCTCGCTCCACGACGGCATGAACCTGGTCGCCAAGGAGTACGTCTGGTGCCAGCGCCCTGACCGCGGCTCGCTGGTCCTCAGCAGATTCACGGGCGCGAGCCGCGAGCTGACCGAGGCCTTCATCGTCAACCCCTACTCGACCGAGGAGATGGCCGACGGCCTTGCACAGGCTCTTTCGCTTTCACGCGAGGAGCGCGAGGTACGGATGCGCTCGATGCGGTCGAAGGTCGAGAAGCACAACGCGTTTCACTGGGCGAGCGACCTGATCCAGGCGCTGCTCACGAAGGATGAGGGCGCTCTGACTCCGCCAGCAGCACAGGGTCGGTCAGGTAGGTTGCAGTTAGTAACCTCTCCTTCCGGGAAGTCAGCTTCAGCCACAGGCGGCGTATCGGCAAGAGCGATAAGAGAAGCGTTCTTTCACTGAAACCCAGCCTGTCGAGAGGGCGGTCACAAAGGCCGAGCCTCTCGATGCGCAGGTTGAAGTTCCTGAGTACGTGATCGTAGAAGCCGTCGAACTGCGAGAGCACCGGGTGCCCCGGGTGGCGGGCGACCAGCTTCCTGATGACATAGCCCTTCAGCCATCGCAGCGCGATCGACTGCACGAGCGCCTGGGCGAGAATCGAGCGCTTGGCCCTCGGGTTGCCCTTGAGCCAGGCGATGGTCTCGCGCTCTCCGAACTCGACGTGCCTCTGCTCCTCCACCGCCGCGGTGGCGAGGATCTTGTGGATCTCCGGGTGCGGGATGGTGTCGGCCATCGCGTAGAAGACGCCGAGCACGAGCCCCTCGCCGAGGGCCATCTCGAGGGCGACGTGCTCGCCCCAGCTTCCGCCCATCATCCCGGTCGAAAGGAAGCGGATCGCGCCGTGAGCGGGCGCGGGCTTCTCATCGAGCAGGGTCAGGATGCGGAGGATCCTCCTGACGTGCGAGATCTCCTCCCCCGCCTGCTTGGCCAGGAACGCGGCCGCGTTCAGGTGCGGGGCGCGATACAACCAGTGCCCGCACTGGATGCCCGTCACCTCGCCGTAGAGGAACTGGTTGAACACCCATCCCAGGAGCTTCCGCTCGGAAGGCTTGTCGAGGTCGAACTTCGCGCCCTTGAAATCGAATCTGAGCTCGCTTTCCTCTATCAGCATGATTTTGCTACAGTGCCTCCGTGTCCGACTCCCTCATCCGGCTCCAACGCGACATCCATCGCTGCGACCGCTGCCCGCGGCTCCGCAAGCATTGTCAGACGATAGCGCAAACCCGGCGCCGCGCCTATATCGACGAGGAGTATTGGGGACGCCCGATCTCGGGCTTCGGCGATCCGGGCGCCCGGCTCGTGATCGTGGGCCTCGCGCCGGCGGCGCATGGCGCCAACCGGACGGGCCGCATTTTCACCGGCGACCGGTCGGGCGACTGGCTCTACCGCGCCCTTCACAAGGCGGGCTTCGCGAACCAGCCGACGGCCACCCATTCGAAGGACGGCCTCGAGCTTCGCGACGCGTATGTCACCTGCGTCGTCCGCTGCGCTCCCCCGGACAACAAGCCCAGCCCCCTGGAAATCGAGACTTGCTCCGCGTTCCTCGATCGCGAGCTCGAGCTCCTCTCGGGGAACGCGCGCGTCTTCCTCGCTCTCGGCCAGATCGGGCTCACGGGCCTCTGGCTCCAGCTGAAGCGCCTGCGGTGGGTGGACGCGAAAGCGCCGCGTCCTCGCTTCGCGCACGGAGCGAAGCTCGATATCGGCGCGGGGCGCTGGGTCCTCATGTCCTACCACCCGAGCCAGCAGAACACGTTCACGGGCCGTCTGACCGAGCCGATGTTCGACTCCGTCTTCTCTACGGCGAAGCGCCTGCTGGGGAGCCGAAGCGCTCGCGAAGGCCGGAGTTGACCTGCGCGAGCTCCGCGCTTCCCTCGTGCCACGGGCCATGCCAGAGAATCCCCTCGGCGCCGTGAGCGACCGCGAGCTCCGACATCTTCCTGAGCTCGTCGGGATCGCCGGAAGCCTTGAGTATCATCCAGACCGTGGCGGCGGGCTCGATCTCGCGCGTCCAGCCGGTTCGCGCGCCCACGACGGCCCAATCCGCGCCCTCAGGAAACGCGCGCGAGCTCACCACCGAGGCGCCAGCCGCCCACGATGACCAGCTCTCCGCGGAGCCCGCCGCGGCGACGCTCATGTGGACGATCGCGCCGGGAAACTCCTTTCGCACCAGCTCGGCTCCTTCAGTAACCCTCGCCGCCGTCAGACCGTGCTCCCGGTAGGTTCCCGACGACGGGCGGATGTACCAGACGGCGGTTCCCGGCCGAAACACCGCGATGTCCATCCGGCCGTCGCCGTCGTAGTCCGCGGGAACCGGCAGATCGCCCCGCGTGCCGAAGGGGATCGGGCTGGAGTCCCCGATGCGCCAGTTCCCGGTCGACCCGTTCCACACGGCGTTCTGCACGCTTCCGGTTCCGAGGAAATCGCCGCGAAAG
>CAYZKI010000120.1:0-8876 GCA_964478745.1 uncultured Bacteriovoracaceae bacterium | reverse complement strand
GGGTTCGCGATGCCCTTGCCGGCGATGTCCGGAGCCGTGCCGTGCGTGGCTTCGAAGATGGCGCTCTTGGCGCCGATGTTGGCGCCCGGAGCGATGCCCAGACCGCCCACCTGACCGGCGGCAGCGTCGGAGATGTAGTCGCCGTTGAGGTTCGTGGTCGCGATGACCGAGAACTGCGTCGACTTGCAGAGCAGCTCGTAGAACGTGGCGTCGGCGATGCGGTGGTTGAGCAAGATCTTGCCTTCCGGCAGCTTGCCGCCATGCGTCTTCCAGAGCTCGTCTTCCGAGACGAACAGTCCGGGATACTCCTCAGCCGCCAGCTCCAGACCCCACTTCAGGAACGCGCCTTCGGTGTGCTACTGGATGTTGCCCTCGTGCACGATGGTCACGACCTTGCGGCCGTGCTCGATGGCGAACTCGATGGCCGAGCGAACGATGCGGCGCGAAGCGAACTTCGAAATCGGCTTGATGCCGATGCCGGAGTCTTCGCGGATTTCGTGACCGTACTTCTTGGCTACGGCGATGATCTCGCGCGCGCCTTCAGAACCCGCCTCAAACTCGACGCCCGCGTAGACGTCTTCGGTGTTCTCGCGGAAGATGACCACGTCCAGATCCTGCGGGCGCTTCACCACGGACACGATGCCGCGGAAGTAGCGCACGGGACGGACGCAGCTGTACCAGTCGAAGTGCTGGCGCATGGTCACGTTCAGGCTGCGGATGCCGCCGCCGGTCGGCGTGCCGAGCGGGCCCTTCATGCCGATACCGAAGTAGTCGAGCATCTCCAGGGTCTCCGCGACCAGCGCGGCGAAGTCGACGTCCCGGCGGTCCACGTGGAAGTGCCCGGTCTCGATCTTCGCCTGGTCGAGGAGATCGCGGATCAGGCGGTTCATCCGCTCGGCCGACTGCTGGATGATCTGCGCCTGCTTTTTCAGCGTCTCCACGCGGAACTCACCCGCGCCGGCGAGCCCCTGGATCAGGCGCGCGTTCATGTAGATGGCGCTCAGCGGGTTCTTCAGGTCGTGTGAGACGACCGCGAGCAGGTCCTCGCGGGAACGGACGGCCGTCCTCGCCTGCTGGTAAAGGAGGGCGTGGTCGACCGCCAGTGCCACGCGCCAGCCCAGCTCGTTGCCGAGCTCGAGCTCCCGCGCGCCGTAGCGGCGGCTGTCCAGCGCGGACACGAACGTGAGCGCGCCCAAGACGTTGCCGTGCACGTTCAGCGGAATGGTCATCCAGGAGCGGACGCCGAGCTCCTGGATCGCGCGCGCGTGGTCGACGCTGTTGAGCTTCACCTCGCGGCCGTCCTCGGCGACGAGAGCCTCGCCGCGGATCCGGGCCGCGCTGAAGACGCGGGGCTTGCCCGAGCGGATGCACTCGGCAATGCCGACGTCGGCTGAAAGGTCGGGGACGAACCGCTCGAGCTCCGCCGCCGCCCGCGAAGGCGCCGGGTCCTTGTCGACGACGGTCCGGCGGAAGGTGAGATCCTTCTGGAGAAGGTCGATGATGCACCAGTCGGCCAGCGACGGGATCGCGAGCTGCCCCACCGCTTTCAGCGTTGCGTGGAAATCGAGCGAGCTCGCCAGCAGGGTGCTCGCCTCGGCCAGGAACGCCGCCCGCTTCTGCGAGAATTCGGCCGCGGCGCGGGCCACCTTCTCCTCGATCAGGAGCCGATCGCGTTCCTCGGCGAGCCGGCGCGACTCGGTGATGTCCCGGAAGGTCCAGACCCTGCCGACCACCTGGCCGTCGAGCCAGCGCGGCTGCGAATGGCGCTCGATCACCCTGCCTTCCTGGAACTCGAAGACGTCCACCGCGCAAAGGCTGCTTGAATACAGCTCGTTCACGTGCGCGAGGAAAGTGGCGGGATCCTTGAGCCGCTTCACCGCGACTTCGATCGCGGAAAGCTCGCAGCCGCTCTCGATGACTTCCGGAGGCATGCCCCAGAGCGTGAGGAACTTGTTGTTCCACAGGTCCATGCGGCCTTTGCCGTCCGTGACGAGAATCGCGTCGTTGATCGACTCGAGCGCGGTAATCAGCAGCGAATACTGCGCGCGAGCATCGAGAAAGGAGGTTTCTCGATTTTCGGATGGGCGGGACTCGGCGGGATCGAACATTTTTCCTCGAAGAGCGGAAGCGCACTCGAAAATCCAACGACTCGTTGGTGTTCTTCTTCTGGAGTCGAACCCACTTATTGTCAAGAAAACACAAACGGAAATTAGAAACTTTAGAATAGGATTTGGAGTTAGCGTCCAACGGGCTGTGCGGCCGCGCCACGGCTCGGTTTCGGGCTCGGAGCAGCGGGGGGGGGAGCCGGCGCGGCGCCGGGAGCTCCTGGCTTCAGCTTTCTCGCGCGGCTTCCGCCCATCGCGGCAAGGTCCGGCTGCTCGGACTGAAGCTTCTGCAGCAACTGCTTCCGGTTCATCCGGACCGGGTCCGCCAGAGGAGAACCTTCGCCGGCTTGAAGGCTCCAGCCCGGGCTCAGCCGCTTCAAGAGTCCGTCATTGAGGTCCGCGTCGTTCCGCGCGACGTCGACCTGCCCGTCGAGCACCGACACGAGCGCGCCAGAGGGGTTGCCGGTCACCTCGACGAGGTACTCGGTTCCCCGGACTCCCATGACTGCAGCGCGAGTCCGGGTACCCGAGCGGTACTTTTTCTTCGGCGCGGGTTTCTTCTTGGGGATCCAGGCTCGGATCTTTCCCTTCTCGAGGGTGTGCCACTGTCCTTCATGGAGCTGGACCTGGGAGTCGCGCCCGATCATGAGCTCCGTACCGTCGGGATAGACTACCCGGGCCGCCGACTTCGAGTCGGTTTCGATCCGGTCCCCCGCCCTGACCTCGAGCCCCACGGAGACCGCGGGCTCCCCTTCGTTGCCCTTCACTTTGACCCCGGCGCCCACGACGGTTTCAATCCGGGCCGGGGGTTCGTCCGCCAGGACCGGGGCCTGGGGCAGAGCGATGGCCAGCTGCGAAACGGCAATCAAAGCAAGGGTCTTGAGCATCCGACCATGGTGAAGGCGACCCCGGAAAAAAACAACCCCCGGACCGCCCATCGCCAGGATGGGACGGCCCAGGGGGTGAATCAGGGTCAGGTCAGAAGCGGATGAGCGCTTACTGAGCCTTCAGCTTGATGTCGACGACCGAGAGCGGAGCGGCCACGGCGCCCGGATTGAGCAGGGTGCCGCTCACGCTCGGAGCGCGAGCCGAGATCGACATGCTGATCTTGTACTCACGGCCCGACTTGACCTTGTCCGCGAACGGGAGGCGGTTCGTGTCGATCGAGACTTCGCTGCGGCCGCCGCCGACCGAACGGACCTGGACGGCCCAGTTCGGGACCGCGCCCGAGTAGAGAGCCTTGTTCGAGCCGAACTTGTCGTGCTCGAACTTCGAGAAGGCCACCTCGAGGTGGTCAGCCGAAGGCACTTCAGCGATCGTGAACGAAACGACGCTGCCCCGGACGGTCAGGCCGCCGAGACCGGCGGTCAGGCCCGCGTTCAGCTTCTTCGCGTCGAGCAGGGTGACGTTGTACACCGCCGAGACGACCTTCTCGCCCGGAGATGCGGCGCCTTCGTCCGCCTTGACGATGTTCGTCGAGGAGCTGCGGGTCACGTACATGAGCACGTTGCCCGAGGTCGCCGAGGGCTTCAGCGAGACGTTCTCGCCGTCGAGCGAGATGGAGAGCTGCTCGGCCGGGGAAACGCCGGCGGGAACCTGCGAGAAGTTCACCTGGACGTCGCCGCGAACGTTGAAGTCGAGCTCGGTGCCGACGGGAACGGTTTCGTATTTGGTGCAGGGATAGGCGACGGTGCGGTAGTCCGCGACCTGACGGCATTCCTGTTCCGGATAGCTGTCGCAATCCGTGGTCGTCCAGCAGCGAGGGCCGCCATGGCCGCCGCCACCGTGTCCGCCACGGCCACCGCGTCCCCCACGGCCGCCACGGCCGCCGCGGCCGCCACGGCCGTCATCGTCATCGTCGCGGTCTTCGAGGTGATCGAAGCTGTCGCGGCCTTCGTTATGGCGGCAAACCACGCGGTCATAGCAGCGGCGGCGCCAAACGGTGTTGCACTCGGTGCGATAGCCCGCGAACTCCTCGCGGTAGCAGGTCGAGGGCACTTCACGGGTCTCGTAGAGAACGTGAGTGAGGGTGTCGGTCAGGCTGAGCGAGTAGTTCAGCTTGGAGCCGTCGAAAGAAATGGATTGGGTGTCGGCAAACACCGGAGTCGCCGCAGTCAGGGCGAGTGCTGCCAGGAGGACGCGTGTGGATTTCATGGAATCAGATTCCTTCTCAGTCAGGGGTTAAGAAGACGTGCCGCGTAACAGCAAGCGACATACCACCCGTTTTTCGCAATGCGCAATGCGAAAGCAGCTATTTTTCAGGGAGTTTTTGATTGATCTTATTTGTCGGGAATAGTTTCGATGCGCTCCAGTGACAAAAGGAACCTGCGCGCTCGAGGTCGCTTCGACCCCTGAGAGGTCAGCCGATCAGGAGCGGGCCGAAGGCTCGCTCGAAGACGGAGTGCGCGTCTTCCTCGAGGATCTGCCCGTGATTGACCACGACCCGGTCGAAGCTCTCGCCCAGGAGCTGGCGGATGGATTGGGAAAACGCGTTTCGATCACGGAGGAAAATCCAACGGAAGATGCGGCTCGGGCCGAAACGGTTGTCGATCAGGTTCCAGCGGAGGAAGGCGGCCTCGAGGCCGCGCGACTCGACTCGAAGGTTGAAAGCCAGGTCGGTGAGGATCAGGGTTCGCGACGCGCGGTGAAGGAAGACGGCTTCGCCCGCGATCCTGAGCCCCTGGACCGGGAGGCAGAGCACCTCCTCGGACCATTCCGCCGGCCACGCGGCCTCGAAGGCTTGAGGCTCGCGGACCCCGATCCTCCTGAGCTTGCGGATCGACCGCTCCGGGCAGAAAACCTTGGCCGACGGGAACTGCGCGGCCATCCAGGGCGTGTCGGAGTCATGAAGGGTGTTGGGCGCGATGATCCCGACGACCGGACCAAGATCCCTCAGGCGCGCGAGATCCGGGGCGTGCAGCCGAAACGGATTGTGCACGAGCAGCCCGCCTGACTTCAGGCGCATGACGGTCATCCGCCGCTTGAAGATCGTCTTCTGCCATTCCCCCTCGCTCACCCAGACGCTCGACGCGGGGTCCAGCGGCTGAAGAGGAGCATAAGGTTCGATCGGCGAAGGGACGCGTTGACTCACGCCCTCATTATGGAGCCGTGGTAAGACTTCGGCAATGGATTCGTCCCTCGAGTATCTTCTGGACTACCTTCAGGAGGAGTTTCGCGGCATGCGCGAGGTCCGGGTCAGGCTCGTCCAACGCTCGCTCGAGCGCCGCAGCCCCGACCTCGAACAGGACTACGATCCCGAGACGAACACGCTTCATCGCGCGCAGGGCGTCCTCATCGTGACGGCGCGCCGCGAGTACTTCTTCCCTTCCGATTGGATCGAGCACCGGGAGTACGGGCGCGTTCAACGGCTCGTCAGCGAGATCCGCGACGCGCTTTCATGAGCTTCGGGCCCACTTGAGGTCAGCGCCGGCTCCTTCCGGCGCGGCTCCTGGGCGCGCATCCGCCGCCCGCGTCCTCGCTCGGAGCGGGAGAGCCCTGCCCCTGCGCGCTTGCCGTGGGCGGCAAAGTCGTGCTGGTCGTGGTCGTCGCGGGCGCTGGCTGCGTCGTGGTGGGGGTCGTCGTGGTGGTCGTGGTGGTCGCGCCGCCGGCGTTCGAGACGTTCACCGTGACCTCGGACGAGCTCCGGAAGTTTCCTGCCGCGTCGTACGCGACCGCCGCGATCCGATGGGTGCCGTTGGCCACCTGCGCGCTGTTCCAGTTCACCGAGTAAGGATTGTTGAGATCGGTCGCGACGATGTTCCCGTCGACGGTGAAGTCGACGCGCGAAACGCCGACGTTGTCGCTCGCGGAGGCCTGGAGCGCCACGCCGCCGGAAACGGTGGCGCCACCCGCGGGGGCGGTGAGGCTGACCGTCGGGGCGAGCGTATCCCCTTCTCCGGGAGCGTACTTGTAGTTGGCGACGTAGATCGCGGTGCGGCCGATGGTTTCGGCGTTGTGAGCCGCGTTGCCCGCGGAGATCGCCACGCCCGTCGGCCTCCCGTCGTAGGTCACGTCGGGATTCGAGTAGACGGGAATGCGCGTGCCCCGGACCCCCGGCACGGCGTCATACGCCATCACGCTGCGGAAGTAGCTGCCGGAAGCGCCGCGGTCTCCCCAGCCGAAGCTGAAGTCGAAGGCACCGCGCTCGCCCTGCGCGCGCTCGTGCGAAGCTCCCAGATTATGCCCGAGCTCGTGCGGGAAGCTGAGGTTGCCGACCGCGCACTCGCGGGACACGAGGTTGAATCCGTAGCTCGCGAAGGCCGAGGAGGGAGCTCCCGAAGTGAGCTGATAGCCGACGCCGCAGGCCTCGCCGTGCTCGACGATCAGCGAGACGAGGTCCGCGCCCACGCTGTCCCGCAGCGCGTGGATCTCGTCCATCGCTCCATCGGTCGTGCCCCTGAGCGCGACGAGCGCGTTCTCGAAGGGGGCGGAGAGGTTTTCGGCGTAGTTCACCTCGCCGGAGTGGACGAGGCGGACGGTGATCGGGAGAAGGCTGTTGGAGAAGACCTGGTTGGTGACCGCGACCGACTGGGTGGCCAGGGCCTGCATCGCGCTCACCGATCCGGCGGCCTGCCGCGCGGTGGTCGTCCAGAGGACCATGACAGTGACCTCGGCCGCGGTGGGCTCGACGGTGAACTGGCTCGAGCTGATCGGAGCCGGAGGCGTGACCAGCGCCCCGCCTCCGCCGGTCAGGAGGTCGGGCCTGAGTCCGCACGACGGGAAGCTCGACATGTCGAACTTCTCGAGCACCAGGTCGCCGCTTCCGTCCGCGGCCGGAAGCCCGATCCAGGAGATTCCCTGTTCGGTATCGTAGAGCGAGACCGACTCGAGGCGATCCGCCGCGAGAACGGCGCTGAACCTGCCGACGCCCGGCTTCGCGCCCTGCGCGCGGGACAAGTCGTCCACCAGGTCGCCAAGCACGAGCTCGCGGTCGCCCTGGCTGACCCGAGTCTTGCCGCGAAGGGATTTCGCCAGGCCGGAGAGCCCGAAACGGAGCTCCCTTCCCCTGCGAAGCGCTTGGGCCACGGCCGTTTGCGGACGGGCCCGCTCCCGCGAGAGCGCGAGAGGCATCGCCCGGCGGTCGCGGCCGCGGGCCGACTGGCGCGCTGGCGCAGGCGACTGCGCCGGAACCGGCGCGAAAAGCGCGTCCGCCTCGGGCTCCCCGTGCGAGGGAGAGACCCGAACGCTTAATAACCCCAAGATAAAAATAGCGATCCCCGAGACCGCCGGACCCCGCCTTTGGCGCACCTCCTTTATAGTCTCATCGCGCTTCGTCCGAGGTAAGGTGTCAAATCGGACACCGGCGCGGGATCTGTGCTAGGAGAGGGCGCCATGGACGAACCCGGGGAAAGCCGGACTTCAAGCGACATCGATCGGGTCGGACAGGATGCGGCCCTGCTCTCGGCGGTCGAGATCGGGCTGGGCTCCGTCCTTCACGCGTTCCGCGTGCCGCTGAGCGGGCAGTTCCTCTCGCTGAACCAGCTTTTCATGCTCTCGCGCTCGACCCTCCAGTCGGCGCGGGCGGGCGCCCCCGCGCGAACCGTCGGCTTCCAGATCTCGATGATCGCGGCCCTGCTCAAGTCGCTCGCGCCCGCGGGAAAGAAGCTCACGCCGATGCTCGCCATCGCGGCGCAGGGACTGCTTCTCAGCATCGGCACCCTCGCGTTCGGCGCCAACCTGGTCGGGCTGCTCGTCGGCGGGACGCTCCTGTCCCTGTGGTCCTTCGCGCAGCCGTTCCTCATCTATCTTCTCGTTTTCGGTTCGACGCTCCTGGAGGTCATCGGGTATTTCGCGGACAAGCTCGGCGAGGCGTTCAGCATCACCCGAGACAACTGGGTCGCGATCCTCGCCACCCTGATCGGCGTGAAGATCGTCGCCGCGTGGGCCGTGGTCATCCTCGCATATCGTCTCCCGGAAACCTGGGTGAGCCGCTATCAAAGCCGGCTTCTCGAGCTGCGATGGAAAGAGGCGAAACCGCGGACGGCCCGCAATGCATCCTCGCCCGCGCATGGCGCGCTCGGCGACCTGTTGAGCCCTCTTTTCGTCCTCTCCTTCGCGCTGACCGCGGTGTTCCTGGTCTTCGTCGAGTCGTCCTGGTCGCGCGCCATCTGGGTCGGCCTTCGCTCGCTGACCGTCGCATTCGCGGTTTTCTACCTGATCCGCTGGCTTCCCGGGCGCATCCAGCCCCGCTGGCTCGAATCGGGCTCCCTGGGGACGCTGGGAAGGTCCTTCTCCCTCGCGGCCCGAAGGATTTCCCAGCGGGATTGAGAGCTACGGCGCCGCTGCCGTCAGAACAGCCTGACCGAGTAGATCGGCGGAAGGTTCACGTCGAGCTTCTTCCAGCTGTTTCCGCGGTTGCCCGAGAAGTAGAGGTTGCCGGTCGTGGAGCCGAACATCAGCTCCTTGTCCTTCAGCGCGAGCGCGCCACGGTAGACGATGTCCCAGCAGTCGCCTTTCGGAAGGCCCTTGTTGAGGACCTCCCAGCTCTTTCCGCCGTTCCTCGTCCGCTGGACGAACAGGCGTTTGTTCACGGGGATGCGGACCTCGTCGGAAAGCGCGGGAACCGTGTAAGCCACGTTCGCGTCGTTCTCGTCGACGGCGATGCCCCAGCCGAAGCCCGACTTCACGCCCTTGGCCTTCGAGAGATCCGTCCAGGTCTGCCCGCCGTCCTCCGATTTGAAGATGCCGCAGTGGTTCTGCTGCCAGATGACGCTCGGATCGCTCGGAGCCATCGCGAGCAGGTGCGGATCCTGGCCGATCTCGACGTCAGGG
>CAYZKI010000119.1:7871-8933 GCA_964478745.1 uncultured Bacteriovoracaceae bacterium | reverse complement strand
TCGCGGCGTTCGCGGCATTCGCTTCCGGCGCCGCCCGGGCCGAGGGCGTGAACCCGGCCGAATACGTCTGGGTGAACGCCTATCACGGCGCGGACAGCCCCACGGGCAAGCCTGCTCCGACCCCTGGCTCGGTGAACCAGGCCAAAGCCGTGTACGACGCGTTCGTCACGCCGATGATCCTGGGAACGACGACGAAGTTCGCGGGCCTGACCGCGGGCTTTCAGAGCGTGGGCGTCTACGCGCGCCCGTTCCGCGCGGACTACGGCTTCGTGCTGAAGAAGACGGAGCTTGCTGTTCCGGCCGGATCGAACGCCTCGGTCGAGATCCGCGGCACCGTCGCCAAGGCTCTCTTCGACGCGCTCCCGGCTCCGGCCGCGCCCCCGGCAACCCCCGGTGTCTCGACCCGCGCCGCGGGCAACCTGAGCTGCGACGCGACGGGTGCTCCGGACCCGGCGGTCGCTCCGACCTACGTCTGCAAGCTCGTGAACGTGGACTACAACTCGATGGGCCTGGACGAGCTCATGGCGCTTTCGCCCTCGAACTTCACCCAGGCCATGGCCGAAGAGCTCATCGTGCTCTCGGGCTACTGAGCAGAAGGAACGGGGCGGGCGCGCGTGAAAGCTCTTCTTCCGTCGCTCCTGCTGATCGCGGCCGCGGCTTCTCCGGAAGCCCGCGCGGGCATCGACTTGAACGATTACGTCCTGGTGAACGCCGCTTTCGGCATGAGTGAGATGACCGGAGTCCCGGCCCCGATCCCCGAGTCCGCCGAGCAGGCCCGGGTTCTTTTCGAGGAGCTTCAGGGCCCGATGGTCGGCCCGGTCCGCCTGATCGGAGTCGATGTCGACGGGGTGAAGGGCGCCTTGGGGGCGCAGCTCACCCGGAGCGTCGCCCGCTTCGCGCTGGTCATGAAGAGGTCGGAGCTCACCCAGGCCAGCTGCGCGGCAAGCGTGCTGACCTTCCGTGGGACAGTGGCCGAGGCGCTCTTTCAGGCGCTCCCGGCGCCCGCCGCAGGCGGTCCGGCCCGCTCGGTCGCCAACCTGAGCTGTCTGAAGCCCCGGGCAG
>CAYZKI010000119.1:5967-7861 GCA_964478745.1 uncultured Bacteriovoracaceae bacterium | reverse complement strand
CTCGCCCAGGCGGCTTACCGGTCCATCAGCCTGCAGGCCCTCCTCGACGACTTGGAAGGCCGGCTCGACGAGGCCGCGATGCTGCGCCTGATCCAGGCCGCTGGCTATCACCCGAACTGACCGCTTTAAGTCCTTGAACCGCCTATGACGCGATGGTAAGCCCTAAAGCCTCGTGTCTGTGCCGGTTTACGTAGTCCTGTTGCATTACCCGATCACGAATCGGCAGGGCAAAATCGTCACGACGGCGGTCACCAACATGGATGTCCACGACATCTCCCGTTCGGCCCGCACGTACAACGCGAAGGGTTACTTCATCGTGACCCCCGTGGACGACCAGCACGAGCTCATCGGGCGCATCCTTTCGCATTGGCGGACGGATCGCTCCCGCGAGTACCATCCGGACCGTGTTGAGGCGGTGAATCTGGTCCGGTTGGCTCGCGATTTCGATGAGGTGAAAACCGCCATCCGTGCCTTGCATGGGGAAGATCCCGAAGTGGTTCTGACCGATGCGAGGCCGCTTCCGAACTCGGTGAGTTACGCGGATTACCGGCGCGAGCTTTCCGACCCCAAGCGGGGCTCACGCCCCGTTGCTCTGGTCTTCGGAACAGGGTGGGGAGTTTCGGAGATCTTCTATCCCGAGGTGCACCGGATCCTGGCTCCGGTGTACGGGCCTGAAGGTCGCGAGGGGTATAACCACCTCTCAGTCCGATCCGCTGTCGCGATCATTCTCGACCGGCTGTTCGGAAAGTAACCGGCTCTCTGGATTTCTCGGAGTCCAGCGGGTGACAACTGGCTAGGCGTTCAACGTCCGTCTTTTAGAAAGCAATCTTCTCATGGCAACTACCAAGACCAAGTATCGCAGGAAATCCAAGGGCACACTCGTCCCGGCCAAGGGCCTCGCTGACCGCGTTGCTCTCGTCGAGAACACCCTGATCCGCAAGGACCTCCCCGACTTCAAGCCGGGCGACACGGTTCGCGTCCACGTGCGCATCAAGGAAGGCGACAAGGAAAGAACCCAGGCTTACGAAGGCGTCGTGATCGCGCGCGGCAACCGCGGCGCGAACAAGTCCTTCACGGTCCGCAAGATCTCGTTCGGCTTCGGCGTCGAGCGTATTTTCATGGAAAGCTCGCCGAAGGTCGCCAAGGTCGAGATCGTTCAGGAAGGCCGCGTCCGCCGCGCGAAGCTCTATTACCTGCGCGGCCTCGAAGGCAAGGCTGCCAAGATCGAACGTGAAGTCGAGACCGCGGCCCAGGCCGCCGCTTCGGCAGCAGCCAAGGAAACGACCAAGAAGTAAGGACTAGCGTGACGACTGAGCATCAGCAGTCGGAAACGAAGTCTGAGAAAAAGAAGGCCTCTCGGCGGAAACGCCGGAGGCCTTCGTCTTTTCCCACTCTCAAGCACGAGACGGCGAAGGGCTTTCCGGGCGTCCTGATCGCGGGCGTGGACGAGGTCGGCCGCGGGCCGCTCGCGGGCCCGGTGGTCGCGGCCGCGGTCATCCTCCCGCCGGTCGTCGACGCGAAGGCTCATCGCTGGCTCAGGAAGATCCAGGACAGCAAGCTCATGGAAGAGGAGGTAAGGGAGGAGCTCGTGCCCCTCATCCAGGGCTGGGCTCTCGCGCACGCCGTCGGCGTCGCCACGGTCGAGGAGATCGACCGTATCAATATTTACCACGCGTCCCACCTGGCGATGTGCCGGGCCATCGAGGGGCTTGGCCACAGGCCCGCCCACGTGCTGGTGGACGGGAACGTGATTCCCAAGGCGCTGGCTTGCCCCGGGACCGCGATCATCAAGGGCGACCTCAAGTGCCTCAGCATCGCCGCGGCTTCCATTCTCGCCAAGGTCTGGCGCGACCGGGCCATGACCGAGCTCGACGCGCAGTACCCGGGCTACGGG
>CAYZKI010000119.1:4051-5957 GCA_964478745.1 uncultured Bacteriovoracaceae bacterium | reverse complement strand
GCACAAGGGGTATCCGACGCCCGCGCACTTCGAGGCTTTGAAGAAGCTCGGAACGACGCCCGTTCACCGCAGGTCCTTCACTCCGGTCTCCAACCAGCTCGCGTTCGACCTCGGCGCGCCTGTTCCTCCGGTTCCCGAGGCGGAGGAGGCGGGCGGGCTCGCGCTTCACCCGGATCCGCAGATCACGTTCGCCGACTAGCCCGCGCTTCCCCTCGCACGCGCGCTGCAGGTGCGGCGGCGCATGAGTTACCGCCAGGAGCTCGGAGCGAGCTCGGAAAGATCGGCCGAAGCGTGGTTCCTGTCGCGGATGGGAGGGCGCCTCGTCGCCCGGAACTTCCGCTTCAGGCTGGGCGAGATCGATCTGATCTTCGAGGTGGAAAGGGTCCTCGTGTTCGTCGAGGTGCGCGCCCGCCTCAACCCGGTTCAATCAGGACTGGAAAGCGTCGACTGGAAGAAGCAGCGGAAGCTCGCGCGCGCGATCCGCTGGTACCTGGCCTCGTACCGGGGGCGGGCGAGGGAGATCCGCGTGGACGTCCTGCAGTGGGACGGAAGTTCGTGGACTCACTTCCCAAACCAATGGATCGGGCCTTAAACTGAAAGTGATGCGTTCGATCCGCCCGCTTCTCGTCGTCCTGGTCCTGGTAACGGCCCTCGTGTCCGCGACTCCGGCGCGCGCGACCGACAGGGACGTGAAAGCCGTGATGACCGCGGGCGGCTACGGGATCCTGGTCGGGACGGTCGCGGGCCTGATCGCCTGGCCGCTCACCGGCTCCGAACGCGCCATTTTCATGGG
Source organism: uncultured Bacteriovoracaceae bacterium (assembly GCA_964478745.1). Lineage (GTDB taxonomy): Bacteria > Bdellovibrionota > UBA1018 > UBA1018 > UBA1018 > CAYZKI01. The sequence goes on along the minus strand of CAYZKI010000119.1, from coordinate 5,164 downwards.
AAGCTCGATCGGGCTCTATCTCGGGATCGGCGCGGGCTTCTACCACATCAGCAACAGGGACGAGCCCGGAAATCCGCTTCGCGCCGGGCCTTCGACCTCGGGCGCGCAGGTCCAGAAGACGCCGTTCACGCCCAGGTCCATGCGGCCGTGGGTGAATGTCGCGCTCGTCAGGTTCTAGGGGGCTCAGTTATCGAAGCTGCGGCGGGCGCGCTCTTCGGTCTCGAAGAACTCGAACGCGTTTTCCTCGTCGAATGCCTTGATCACGCGCTGGAACTCGCTGCCCACGTTGCAGTAGCGGGGCTTAGAAGCGGCGGTCGAGTTGAAGTCCTTGAGGGCCTGGACGAAGCTCGAGATGCCGCTCGAGCCAACGAACTCGAGCTTTTCGAGGTTGAAGATCACCTTTTTCGGGGCGGAGTCCGTCAGGGTCTGGCGCGCGAGGCGCGACAGGTCGCTGCGAATCGAGTCCTGGGTCTCGAAATTCAGCTTCCCGTCGATACTGACCACCAGCGCGTCCCCAATCTTCCTGATCTGCGTCTTCATAGCCTTTCCGCCCTCCGTTAGCTATTATCGAGCCCGCGATGGACGAGACCAAGAGGCAAGATTTGCCGCCCGGGCTTTGGGTGGTGGCGACACCGATCGGGAACCTGGGCGACCTCACGGAACGCGCGCGCGCGGCTCTCGCTTCCGCCGACTTCATTCTTTGCGAGGACACGCGCAGGACCTCGCAGCTGCTCGCCGCGCTCTCGATCGACGGCAAGAGCCTCGAGAGGCTCGATGCGCACGCGACGGAAGCGAAGGTCGAAGCGGTGACCAGGCGACTCGCTTCCGGCGAAAGCGCCGCGCTCGTCACGGACGCGGGCACTCCTTCCATCAGCGATCCGGGCTCGCGGATCGTGCGAAGCTGCCGCGGCGCTGGAGTGCGAGTGACGGCGGTGCCCGGCGCGTCGGCCGTAGCCGCGTTGCTTTCCGTTTGCGGCTTCGAGGAAACCGAGTTCGCTTTTCGAGGGTTTTTCCCGCGCAAAGCGAGCGACGGCAAGAGCGAACTCGAGCTCGCGGCAAGCTCCGCGCTCGCGCGCGTCTGCGTCTGGTTCGAAAGCCCGCAGAGAGTGGGAG
>CAYZKI010000119.1:0-4041 GCA_964478745.1 uncultured Bacteriovoracaceae bacterium | reverse complement strand
CTCGAGCTCGTCGCGCGGATCGCTCCTGGCGCCGCGGTGGTCGCGGCGAAAGAACTTACCAAGCTCCACGAGAGCCTTTTTTCAGGCTCCGCAACCGAAGTTTCAGAAAGCGTGCGCGCGGAGCTCGCGCGGGAAGGCGCGCGAGGCGAATGGTGCTTCGCCGTGAGATTCGAGCCGCTTTCGGACGAGGAGAGTGAAAGTTCAGATTGGGTTAAGGCTTTACAGTGTCTTTTGAATGCCCGGGTTTCCGCTTCAGAAGCGGCAAGACAGGTGAGCCAACATTTTGGCGTGAGCAGGAATTCCGCCTACGCGATGGCGATCGCAAAAAAAGACGAGTGGGGGGCTTGACCCATTTTGGATCGCCCCCCAGACTCAGAGTTGTGGTTGTGGAATGAGTCCATGGATGGATTCGGGGAGACAAATTCTTTGTTCTCGTGGGCCTCAGTGACGTCAGGATGACTGATACTGAGGCATTTTTTTCCACCTCGTCTGACTTCTTTCGCACGCTTCCCAAGAGCTTTCCGCAACCAGACAAGCGTGTCGGCCCGAAACTCAAAACGAAAAACTACGGCAGCGGAAGGCAGGAGGGCGGAAACGCTTTCCAAGATCCGTCATCTCGAGCGGGGGATGGCGCGCCTCATGCGCCAGATGCAGGAGAAGGTCGCTCAGTTCGAGACGCTCAACGAGGTCTCGGGGCTGCTGAACTCGAGCCTGGACGTGTCGGTGGTCCGCGAGAAGGCCCTGCAGGCCACCTGCCGGCTCCTCCAGTGCGAGACCGCGTCGCTGCTGCTCGTCGACCATCGGAAAGGCGAGCTCTACTGGGAGACGGCCCTGGGCGAGGCCGGCGCGGAGCTCAAGAGCATCCGCCTTCCCATCGACGACCGCTCGATCGCGGGCTACGTGGCCATGTCGGGCGAAAGCGTGATCCTGAACGACGTTCAGAGCGACGCGCGCCATAACAGGAAGGCGAGCTCCGGTTTCGTGACCCGCACCATGATCTGCGTCCCGCTTCGCGCGAAGGAACGCACCATCGGCGTTCTCCAGGCACTCAACAAGCTGCCGTCCGCCCCGCGAAAGCCTTCGCCCCACGCATGGCCGGTCTTCCACGACGACGAACGCAGGCTTCTCGAGACGCTGAGCCATCAGGTCGCGATCGCAGTCGAGAACTCGCGCCTGTACGGCGACCTCCGCAAGTCGTTCTACGACACGGTCGAGGCGCTGGCCGAGGCGATCGAGAAGAAGGACCGCTATACGGGCGGGCACACCAAGCGCGTCGTCCACTACTCGATGTGCATCGCGAAGTACCTCGGGCTCACCGCGGAGGAGCTGGAGAACATCCGGCTCGGCGCGGTCCTCCACGACGTCGGGAAGATCGGGATCGAGGACAGCATCCTCAAGAAGCCCGCGGCCCTCGAGAGCGAGGAGTGGAAGGTCATGCAGACCCATCCGGAGCTCGGCTATGAAATCATGGGCCGGGTCGAAAGCATGAAGGACGTCATGGCCGGCATGCGCTACCACCACGAGAAATGGGACGGGACGGGCTATCCGCTCGGGCTGAAGGGGGAGGAGATCCCGCTTCTTGCCCGCGTGATCTCGGTTGCGGACACTTATGACGCGATGGTCAGCACGCGTCCGTATCGGAAAGGGCTTCCGCCCAAGGTCGCCTTCGAGGAGATCGTGAAATACAGCGGAACACAGTTCTGTCCGACCGTCGTCAAGGCCTTTATCCAGGCGTTTCAAAACGAGAAAATGGGCAAGGGCTCGGGCGGCTCCTCTCAGCTTTCCAATTGCGATTAGCGTTCCTGACTGTTAGACCCAGGCAATATGCCTTGGTTCGACGATTTGAAGACCCCGCGCATCAAAACGCAGGTCTCCCAACGCACTTCGAAGGTTCCTGAGGGCCTCTGGGTCAAGTGCACCCAGTGCGGCGAAATCCTCCAGTCGAAGATCCTCAAAGACAACGATCAGGTCTGCCCCGAGTGTGACCATCACTTCCGGCTTTCGGCCGCGGAGCGCATCGCTCTCCTGAGCGACGAAGGCAGCTTCGACGAGTACGCCGAGGAGCTCGTGTCGAGCGATCCGCTCGAGTTCGACGACACGAAGCCCTACAAGGACCGCCTCCGCTCGGCCGCGAATTCGACCGGCATCCGCGACGCGTTCGTCTCGGGCAAGGCGAAGCTCGGCGGGCTCCCGTACCACCTGGGGGTTTTCGAGTTCAAGTTCATGGGCGGCAGCATGGGTGTCGTCGTCGGCGAGAAGGTGACCCGTGTCTTCGAAGGCGCCTTGAAGGACAAGCTCCCGGCCGTCGTCGTCTCGTCGTCGGGCGGAGCTCGCATGCAGGAGGGGATCCTTTCCCTGATGCAGATGGCGAAGACCACGGCCATCCTTTCGAAGCTGCGCGCCGAAGGGATCCCTTACATCTCGGTGCTCGCGGATCCGACCACGGGGGGCGTCGCGGCGTCGTTCGCGATGCTCGGTGACATCATTCTCGCCGAGCCGAACGCGCTCGTCGGCTTCGCCGGACCGCGCGTGATTCAACAAACGATTCGTCAGCAGCTTCCGGAAGGCTTCCAGCGGAGCGAGTTCCTGCTCAAACACGGATTCGTCGACCGGATCGTTCCGCGCTCGGAGCTTGCCTCCGAGCTTCGGCAATGGATGTGGCGCCTGGGACGACACACGTGCCGGTTCCCGAGCTGATCCCCGGGCACTCGCTGTCGCGCACCGTTTTCCTGGCGCTCGTCGCGGCACTGCTCATGGTCTCGCGGCCCGCTGGCGCGATCGACGAGAGCAAGCCCCTGCACCGCTCGGCCGAGCGCGAGGTCTGGGACCGCAAGGCGAACAAGATCGAGCTTTTCGGGAAGGCCGTCGTCCGCCAGCCCGGCGAGACGCTGACCGCCGACTACGTGTCCGTGGACATGAACTCGCGCACGCTCGACGCCCGCGGGAATTGCGTGTTCATCTCGGGCGACGCGATCATTTACGGCGAGGAGATGCACTTCAACCTCGATACCCGCACCGGGACGATCGTCAACGGCCGGGTGGCCAACGAGCGCTTCACGCTCGCGGGCGAGCGCATCAACAAGCTCGGGGCCGCGCGCTTCCAGACGCATTGGGGCGAGTACAGCACCTGCCTGGACTGCCCGCAGAGCTGGGGCTTCCAGGCCGAGGACGTCGACATGGAGCTCGGCGGCTACGCCTACATGTCGAACGTGATCGGAAAGGTGAAGGACGCCCCCGCGTTCTGGCTGCCGTACCTGATCGTGCCTCTCAAGACCCAACGCCAGACGGGCTTCCTCTTTCCTGCGTTCTCGTTCTCGGGGATCAACGGCTTCACCTTCGTGCAGCCGTTCTTCTGGGCGATCAGCCGCAGCGCCGACATGACCTTCGGCGCGGGCGAGTACACGGCGCGCGGCCGCCGCCTCGAGTGGGAGGCACGCTACGCGCTCTCGGACCGCAGCGGCGGTCGCGCGAACGCGTACTACGTCCTCGACAGGACCTCGGAGACGATCCCGGGAAAGAAGCGGCATCGCTTCGGCCTGGACATCGCGCAGACCCAGGAGCTCCCGTTCGGCATCGAGGAGAAGCTCCGGGTGCAGGAGGTCAGCGACAACGACTACCCGATCGAGGTGGGCGACATCCTCTGGAGGAACGACCCGTTTCTCGCCTCGTCGCTGAGCTTCTCGTACGGCTCGCCTTATTTCCGGGGCTACCTCGGCGGCAGCCGCTACCGGAACCTTCTCTACGCCGACGCGAACGCGTTCGACCCGCGAACCGTCCAGGTGCTCCCTTCGGCGGTGATCACGACGAACGAGAAGTTCATCCCGGGCACGCACATCGCGGGCGGCCTGACCTTCGGTCTCACCAACTTCACCCGGACCTCGGGCCCCTTCGACGTGAGCCCGACGGGAACCTCGACGGGCGACTTCCGCCCCGGGGTGGACCCGCTTCGCGAGGCGACGCGAATCTCGATCACGCCCACGCTCTACACGAGCTTCCGCCCCTGGGACGCCGAAGCGGCCATCAATTGGCGGAACTGTTCCA
>CAYZKI010000118.1:5475-8935 GCA_964478745.1 uncultured Bacteriovoracaceae bacterium | reverse complement strand
CCGCTGGAGCTCGACGCCCAGGCGGAGAAGGCGGTCCTGGCGGCGGCGGCCGACGGCGGCATCGTCGCCGCGGCCGGGGGCGATGGGACGATCCGCTCCGTGGCGCAGCACGCGCAGGGAAAGCCCGTCACGTTCGCCGTCATCCCTTGCGGGACGTTCAACTATTTCGCGCGCGCTCACCGCATCCCCGAGGATCAGGAGCAGGCGCTCAAGCTCGCGATCACCGGCACGCCCCGGCCCGTGCGCCTCGGACAGGTGAACGGCAAAGTCTTCCTCATCAACGCGAGCCTGGGTCTCTACGCGAAGTCCATCCGCGAGCGCGAGATGGCCACGAGCCGATGGGGCAGGAGGAGGATAGTCGCCATCCTGGCCGCGCTGAAGACGCTTCTCGAATGGCACCACGACCTGGACGTGCACCTGGTCGCGGATCAGTCGGTCACGAGGATGAGGACGCCGATGATCTTCATCGGGAACAACGCGCTCCAGCTGAGGAACCTCAAGCTGAGCGTCGCGCAGTGCATGCGCAAGGACCTGCTCGCGGTCGTGACCATGAGGCCGCTGGGCACCTGGGGCATGCTCCGGGTGATCTTCCGCGGGATCCTCCGCACGCTCGAGCGCGAGGACGCACTCGACAGCTTCTGCGTCGACTCGCTGTCCATCCACACGCGAAGGCCCGCGCAGACCCTCGCGCTCGACGGCGAGACGTTCATCATGACCCAGCCGCTCCAGTTCTCGGCCCTTCCGGGCGCGCTGAATCTCGTGGTGCCGGCGGCATGATCTCGATCGCGCATCTGTCGGATCCGCACTTCGGGACCCAGCCCCCCGGCGTGATGGACGCGCTCAGGCTGGCGCTCGCCGCGCTCAGTCCGTCTGCGATCGTCCTGAGCGGGGACATCACCCAGAGGGCGCGAACCGAGCAGTTCCGGAGCGCGCGCAAGTTTCGCGGGTCCTTCGCTCCGACTCCGTTCCTGGCCACTCCCGGCAACCATGACATCCCGCTCGAGAACGTGCTCGGCAGGGCGCTGTTCCCGTACCGGGGCTACCTCAGGGAGTTCGGCGGAGCGCTCGCCGAGGGCGTGAGGCTCGGCGGCGTCGAGATCGCGGCGATCAATTCCACCCGGAGATATCGCCACGTGCAGGGCGAGATCTCCGCCGGCCAGATCCCGGCTTTCGACCCCGAGAGCCCGGCGCGCGTGCGGGTCCTCGCGTTCCATCACCCGATGGACTGCCCCACCCCGAAGGACGACAGGAACGTCCTCAAGGGGAGCGCGCGCGCGGCGCTCGAGCTCGAGCGGGCCAGGATCGATCTCGTGCTGGGCGGCCACATCCACGATCCGTGGGTGAGCCTCTCGAACGCGCGCTATCTGGACGTGAAGAGGGCGTTCGTGATCTCGGTCGCCGGCACCTGCCTGTCGTGGAGGACCCGCGCGGGCGCGCCGAACTCGTTTCATTGGATCGAGATCGAGCCTGAGGCTTCCGAGCCCGCGCTCTCGATCGCGCGCCACGACCTGCGCGACGGGAAGTTCACCGAGGTGCAGCGGCACAGGTTCATGCGGCTCGGAGAGGCGGGTTGGACGCGCGTGATGACGGCTTGACCTGAGGCTCAGACGGCCTGTCCGGCCGCCCAGCCCGAGGCCCAGGCCCATTGGAAGTTGTAGCCTCCGAGCCAGCCGGTCACGTCGACGACCTCGCCGATGAAGAAAAGGCCGGGGATCTTCTTGCTCTCCAGGGTCTTCGAGGAGAGCTCGTCAGTGTCGACCCCGCCGCGGGTCACCTCCGCCTTGCCGTAGCCCACCGTCCCGCTGGGACGGATCCGCCAGTCGTGAAGGCGCGAGCAGAACGTCTCGAGCGCCTTCTCGGAGACCTGGGGAAGCGGAAGCTCGCTCGGGAAGTGGAGCGCGCAGAGCCGGTCCGCGAGCCGGGACGGAAGGAGCTCGGACAGGAGATTCCTCACGATGGCGCGGTTGCCCTGCCTCTTCTTCGCGAGGAACCAGTCCATCGCGCGGGTATCCGGCAGCAGGTCGATCCGGACCTCGTCTCCCTTGTTCCAGTGAAGCGAGGCCTGGAGGGCCGCGGGCCCGCTGAGCCCACTATGGGTGAAGAGGATGTTCTCCCGGAAGCTCTTGCCGTTGCATTCGATCACGACGTCGACGGACACTCCCGCGAGCTCGCGGAACATCGCCGTCTCGTCCGGGCCGAAGGTGAATCCGTCGAGGGCGGGCGCCGTCTCGACGAGCTTCAGGTCGAACTGTCCGGCGATCTGGTAGCCGAGGCCCGTTGCGCCGATCTTCGGGATGGAGAGCCCGCCCGTGGCGACGACGAGCGACTCGCAGGTGACCGCGCCGCGCGAAGTGCGCACCCGGAACCGCGCTCCATCCGGCGCGGCGGCGGCCGTGCTCTCGTCCAGGCGCTCGATCGCCTCGATGCGCGTCTCGAGCTCGAAGCGCGCCCCCGCCTCGTCGCACTCGGCCTTGAGGAGATCGACGATCCGTTGGGCGGAGTCGTCGCAGAAGAGCTGGCCGAGCTTCTTCTCGTGGTACGGCACGCCGTGCGCCTGCACCATCTCGATGAAGCTCTGCGAGGGGTAGCGCGAGAGCGCCGACTTGCAGAAGTGAGGATTTCTAGAGACGTACTGCGCGGGGCTCGCACCGAGGTTGGTGAAGTTGCAGCGCCCGCCGCCCGAGATCAGGATCTTGCCGCCGAGCTTTTTCGCATGGTCGAGCAGCAGCACCTGCCGCCCGCGCCTTCCCGCGTGGATGGCGCACATCATCCCCGCGCCCCCGGCGCCCAGGATCACGACATCCGCGTGCATACCGTCTATTCCGGCGATGCTCATGCGGGATGGCTTATCTCCGAATCGAGGCCCAGGAAACGGAGAATTCCCTGCGCGGCGAGAAAACCCGTGGCCACGCACCCCTGGATCAGGAAGCCACCGGTCGGGACGTCCCAGTCGAGCATCTCGCCCGCGGCAAAGAGGCCCGGATGGCGCCTGAGCATCAGGGCGTCGTCGAGCTCTCCCAGCTCGAGCCCGCCGCTCGACGAGATGGCCTCGTCCAGGGGCTGGGGCGCCCCGAGCCTGAGCGGGAACGCCTTCACCGCGCGAGCGAAGCGCGCGATTTCGCCGCTTTCCAGGAGCTCGCGCGGGAGGTGATGGAAGAGCAGGGCCTGGGAGGCGGGGCAGAGGCCCAGCAGCTTCTTGCTCCTGCGGATGAGCGACAGGTTCTCCTTGGCGCCGGAAAGGCGCTTCGCGACCTGCTCCGCGGTCAGGTCGGGCTTCAGGTCGATGGTCACTTCGCCCGTCATCCCGGCGAAGTAGATCGGCGTTCCCTCGATCCCGTAGCGCGTGACCATCGCGTCGCCCTCGCGCGAGGCCCTGGACGAGGTGACGATCACGCGCTTGAGCGGAAGGCCCTCGGCCTCCTTCAGGAACTCCTGCTTCCATTCGACCTGGTAGCCCACG
>CAYZKI010000118.1:0-5465 GCA_964478745.1 uncultured Bacteriovoracaceae bacterium | reverse complement strand
CGAAGGCAGGAAGTCCCGGAAGCCCAGCCCGCGCGCGCGGAAGATCGCCGGCCAGCGAAGGGGTTTCTCGTGCGGCTCCCAGCTTCCGCCGCCGAGCGCGAGGCATGCGCTCTCGCATTCGACGCGGGTCCCGTCGGCGAACTCCAGGGCGACGCGCGCGGATCCGGCGGGCGCCTCGAAGCCCGTGAGCTCCTTGCCGTACTCGAAGCGCACGCCGCGGGAGGCGAGCCTGCCGGTCCATGCCTGCAGGAACCTCGAGGCCTTCATCTCCTCCACGAAGTAGCGCCCGCTCGTCCCCTCGAAGGTGCGGATGCCGAGGTCCTCGATGAAGCGGATCCAGCGGGCCGGAGGGAAGAGGCCGAGCGCGCGCTCCCAGAAGGCGCGCGGCCCGGTGTAGTGATCGATGAACCGGTCGAGCGGCAGGCTGTTGGTGATGTTGAGGCCGGAGCTCCCCGCTACGAGGAGCTTCCTGCCAGCGCTCTTTCTCTTCTCGAAAACGGCGATGCCGCGCTCGAGAGCGCGCGGGGAGGACGAAAGCGCTTCGGCCGCCATCAGGGCCGCGGGCCCGGTCCCGACGATGGCGATCATGGCGCCTCGGGCTCGCCGGCGGCTCCAGGCAGGGCGCGCGAGAACAGCTTGAGATCCTCGGCCGACCCCGGATGCCGGGTCATCGCCTCGAAGGCGAAGCCGAGGCGCTCGAGCACGCGGATCGAAGCCAGGTTGCCCGGCGACGTGATCGCGATGATGCGCCTCGCGCCGAAGTCCCTCGCGGCGTGCTCGATCGAGGCCGCTCCCGCCTCGGTCGCATAGCCCTTGCCCCAATGCTCGGGCAGGAACGCGAAGCCGAGCTCGATATCCTCGAAGCCCGGCCGCCTGAGCAGCCCGCAGATCCCCGCGCATGCCGCCGGCTCGTCCCTCGTCCAGACGGCGTACAGGCCGAAGCCAAGTTTCGAATAGGATTCGGTGAACTTCTCGTGGAGATAGCGCAGCGCCTGCTCGGCGGTGCGCACGCCTCGATCGCCGATGTTCGCGTGGTAGGAGGGCTCGTTCATCAGGCGAAGCAGGAAAGGTGCGTCGCCCGGCTCGAGCCATTTCAACCGGAGGCGATTTGTGGAAAGGACAAACGGTGTCACCGGGGCTAGTATATACGGCATGGCGTCGCGCATCGAGCGGTCCTTTCAGCAGCTGCAGGTCTACGTGGGGCGCCCCTGGTACCCGTTGCTCCTGGCCTTCCTCGCCGCCGCGGACCATCTGGTCATCTTCATCCCAACCGACGCGCTGCTGATCAGCGCTGTGATCGCGGTCCCGGCGAGGTGGATCCGCTTCTTCGTGTGGCTCACGCTGGGTTCCCTGGCCGGAAGCGCCGTTCTCGGCGGTCTCGTCGAGATCTACGGGATCTCGATCATCGAGTGGGTGTCGCCCGGGATCCAGCGGAACGAGATCTGGAGCCTGACGCTTTCATGGATGGACCAGCACGGCCTCTGGGCGCTCCTTCTTGTCTCGGCTCTTCCCATCTTCCAGCGCCCGGCCATCGCGCTGGCGGTTCTCTCGCACCTGCCGCTGCCCTCCGTCTTTCTCGCCATCCTCGCGGGAAGGCTGATCAAGTTCGGCACCTTCGCGTGGCTCGCCTCGCACACGCCCCATCTCATCAGGCGATTCGCGAAGCCCTGATCTCCGCGCCGGACCGGCTGGCAACGCGCTTGCAGCCATTCGTGCCCAGGAGAATCATGACCATGCCTCGTGGAGACAAATCGAAGTATACGAGCAAGCAGAAGCGCAAGGCCGAGCACATCGAGGAAGGCTACGAGAAGCGCGGTATCCCCGCGCGCGAAGCGGCGCGCCGGGCCTGGGCGACCGTCAACCGCGAATCCGGCGGCGGAAACCGATCGGGTTCGGGGCGGGGCGTGGCCGACACTCGGGTGTCCTCGCGGCGCGGAGGCAAGATCGGCTCGCGGAGCGTCTCGCACGCGGCGCGCGTCCGCGCGGGCCGCAAGGCGGCCGCCACCCGCAAGCGGCGCGCCTCCTGACGCCTCAGTGCGTCGGGATCGTGACCTTCTTGTTCTTCTTCTGAACGGCCGGGTTCCCGAGCTGCCGCTCGATGTGCACTTCGTTCGAGACGAGCTGGTAGTTTTCGACCATCGCCTTGAGCGCGGGCAGGGATTTCCTGTACCCCTCGGGCGTCCGTGAGCTCAGGACCAGGAACACGACCGCGTTCTTCTCCTCGATGTACGCGACGCACTCGTGGTTTCCCTCGGCCCCCGTGAACTTCCGCGTGCGCACCTTGCGCCCGCGGTTGGTCCAGGTCTCGCCGTTCTCGATGACCACCTTCGGGCTCTTCGCCCGGTGCTGCTCGTCATCGTACCTGATCATGCCGTCGAGCGAGCGGTTGCCCGAGGAATCGCCCTTGGCGGTCGGGTTCGCGTAGATGACCGACTCGCTCTTTTCCCAGGAGCTCCCCTCGGGATACGCGACCATGCACAGGCGGTTCGGCTTTCCCGCCTCCAGGTCGAGCACCCAGCCTTTCGGCGCGGTGGTCGTGTAGGCGAATCCGGGTCCGTAACAGAGAAGGGCGGTTGCCGCCCAGACGGTGCTCAGCCTAACTCAGGAAACGAACATCGCCAACGAGAGCAGCACCAGGACCGCCATGACGATGTCGAACGCGCGCCTGATGCGAGGCTCCTTTAGGAAGCGGCTGAGGCCCGCGCCGAACAGGTTCCAGGTCAGCACCGAGGGCACGAGCGCCGCGAAGAGGATCCCACCGTAGAGGGAGAGGATGGCGGGCGTCGCCCGGGTGGTCCCGTTCCCGTAGAGAAAGGCGGCGCAGGTGACCGAGATGAGCCAGGCCTTGGGATTCAGGAACTGGAAGAGCGACGCTTCGATGAACGTGATGGGTTTGGCGGCCACGGGCTCGCCCGAGACGAGGCGAGCCCGCGGAAGGGCCAGGCGCCCCGCCAGGTAGAGCAGGTAGAGCGCGCCGAAGATCTTGAGCGCCACGTACAGGCGCGGCTGCGACTGGAGCACGAGGCCGAACCCCGAGGCGACGAGCATGGCCTGGCACATGAACCCCGCGGCGATGCCGAAGATGTGGGGCAGGGAGCGCCTGAACCCGAAGTTGACCCCCGAGTACGCCACGAGGATCGCGTTGGGGCCGGGGGTGATGGACATGATGAGGGCGTAGCTGAAGAGCGGGAGGACTTCCATCTCGCGATGGCTCTCAGTGGATGTTGCGCATGTCGCGGAGGAAGAAGAGAGGGATCTTCACGTCGAAGCGCGCGCCCAGGTCGTTGACCATCTGGAAGGTGCCGCGCATGTTCCCGGTGGGCGTGGGAAGCGGGCAGTAGCTCGAGTAACGGTGGCTCTGGCCGGGCTTGAGCTTGGGCTGCTCGCCCACGACGCCGGGGCCTTTGACCTCGTGGACGACTCCCTCGCCATCGGTGATGATCCAATGGCGGCTCAGGAGCTGAACCTCGGTCTCGCCCTTGTTGGTGATCGTGATCGTGTATCCGAACACGAACTGCGCGGCCTCCGGCTGGGATTCCTCCGGACGGTATCTGGGTTCCACCTGAACCTCGATGCCCTGGGTGATCTCGTAGTACATGCTCTGGGCTTAACCTCTTTTGGCTCGAAGCACGAGGTCAATTTCCTCCGGGAGCGCGACGCTTCCGCTTGAGTGTTTTCAAGAGGCTATCGGGAACGTCGTAGCCCAGGGCCCGCCCGATGAGGACGAGCACCTCCTTCGGTTCGGGGTGGGGCGTGCGCGCCTTCGCGCGCGCGCCGGGCGGCGCCGCTTTCGCGCGAGACGCCTTGGAGCCGGCCGCCGCGGGCGGCTGGAAGAGGTCGCACTCCGAGACCTCGAGGCAGCGCGCGAGCTCGGCGATCGACTCGGTCCCGACCCAGCGGCGGCCTGCTTCGATGTTCTGCAGGAAAGTGAGCGAGAGGCCCGCTTGCGACGCGAGCGTGCTCTGCGTGAGATTGCGTTCCTGGCGCAGGCGTCTCACGTTCTTTCCGAATATTTCCGCGATCGATTGCATGGCGGGCAGCCTAGCGGAAGTCCGCTGACTTTACAATCTATTAGGATGGGTCGAGTTGACTTGATAACTCACTTTCAGATAGCAAGTAAGACCGATGTCGAGCGCTCTCAAGGCGCGGCTCTCCGGGGTGACGGAGAGCCGGCCCGTGTATCACCAGACGGAAGTCCAGACCTTCATCAAGTGCGGGAAGATGTGGGAGTTCCGCTACGTCCAGGGGCTCAAGCTTCCGCCGAGCGGCGCGATGACGCTCGGTTCCGCGATCGATCGCGCGGTGAGCGGCAACCTGAGCCAGAAGATCCTCAGCGGGGTCGATCTCAAGGAGGACGACACGCTCGATCTCTTCAGCACCGACTTCGACGCCCGCTCGGCGGAGACCGAGTGGGAGAAGGAGGAGCCTCACTCCCAGAAGGATCTGGGAGTGAGGCTTCTCAAGGCCCATCATCGGTTCGTCGCGCCGAGGATCGAGCCTGAGAGCGTCCAGGAGCGCTTCTTCATCCAGACGGATGCGGGATACGACCTGGGCGGCGTGATCGATTTCACCGAGAAGTCAGGCGTCGTCGGAGACACGAAGACTTCCCGAACGGCATACGACGAGCGCGCGGCCTACCGCGCGCTTCAACCGGCGATGTACGACTTCGCTTACGAGGCGCTCCGAGGCGTGAAGTCGACCGGGTTCAGATACGACGTGCTGATCAAGTCCGGCGCCAGCGGAAACGTGGGAGACCACGAGGAGAAGCGTGTCCAGCAAGTGCACGCGAAATTGGGTCAGGACGACCGCGAATGGCTGTTTCAGACCATCACCGATGTCCATGTGGCCATCCAGGCAGGCATAGCGCTGCCCGCTCCCGAAGGGAGCTGGTACTGCTCGCCGAAATGGTGCGGCTACTGGAACCGGTGCAAGGGGAAGGGACAGCCGGCATTCAGGGAAGCAGGAAACAGAAAATGAGCAAGACATACAAGACAGCGAAAGGTACGGAGCTTCCTCTGCTGAACCTCAGGGGCCGGGACTATCTCGAAGTGAAATACCGCCTGGTGTGGTTCCGCGAGGATCATCCCGCCTGGTCGATCGAGACGGAGTTCGTCTCGACGACCGACAAGTCGGCCTGCGCTCGCGCGGTCATCCGCGACGAGCAGGGGCGGATCATAGCCACCTCGCACAAGTTCGAGAACGAGCGTGGGTTCCCGGACTTCATCGAGAAGGCCGAGACGGGCGCCATCGGGCGCGCGCTCGCGCTGATCGGCTACGGAACCCAGTTCTGCGCCGACGAGCTCGATGAAGGCGATCGCATCGTCGACGCGCCGGTGGCCCGCGGGGCGGCCGCGCACGTCGCGGCTCCGGTCCCCAGGGTTACCGCGGCCTCGAGCGAGTCCGCGGAGCTCGAGGAGGGCAACGAGACGCCCGGCCTCAAGACGGGCGAAGGGGCCGACAAGCCC
>CAYZKI010000117.1:4978-9004 GCA_964478745.1 uncultured Bacteriovoracaceae bacterium | reverse complement strand
GTTCCTGATCGAGGAGCCCATGGCCGCCGCTCTCGGCACCGGCCTCCCGATCCGCGAGCCCAGCGGCAACATGATCGTGGACATCGGCGGCGGCACGACGGAAGTGGCCGTCATCTCGCTCGGCGGCATCGTCTATTCGCGCTCCGTGCGCGTGGCCGGCGACAAGTTCGACGAGGCCATCGTGAACTACATCAAGCGCAAGTACTCGCTGCTCATCGGCGAGCGCACGGCCGAACAGATCAAGCTTTCGATCGGCTGCGCCTATCCGTTCGAGGACGAGAAGACCTACGAGGTGAAGGGCCGCGACCTGATCTCGGGCGCGCCCAAGACGATCGAAGTGAACTCGGAGGAGATCCGCGACGCCCTGGCCGAGCCGGTCTCGGCGGTGGTCGACGCGATCAAGACCGCTCTCGAGCGCACGCCTCCGGAGCTCGCGGCCGACATCGTCGACAACGGGATCATCCTGGCCGGCGGGGGCGCGCTGCTCGCGAACCTCGATATCCTTATCAAGGAGAAGACCGGCCTGCCGGTCGCGCTCGCCGAGGATCCCCTCACCTGCGTGGTCCGCGGGTCGGGCAAGGCGCTTCAGGACATGGACCTGCTCCGAAAGGTGACGATTGTCTGACGAGGCCGGCCGCAAGCCTCAGGAGTTCAAAAAAGTCGAGGATCCGAACGAGGCGAAGATCCTGCTCCGGGAAGGCGCGAAGACGACTTCCGCCGCGATGATCTGGACCAAGGACCAGGGCGCGGTCATCAACTCCAACATCACGAACTACAGCGCGACCGAGCTCGCCATCTACGTACGCCGGCCGGCCGATCTCGACGTCGCCTCCTTCACGGGCGAAGTGGCGCGGAACGGCGGCGCCTGCTTCTTCAGCGTCTCGCTCCCGCGGGCCAACATCTTCTTCCGCGCGAAGTTCCTGGGCGACGATCTCGCCGGCCTCAAGTTCGAGATCCCGGCCGACGTCTTCACCGTGCAGCGCCGGCGCGAGGTGAGGCTCCCGATCCCGAGCGACTACACGATCAAGGTCGATTTCGACGATCCGCTTTTCGCCAACCAGACGCTCACGAAGAAGATCGCCGACATCAGCGCCATGGGAATGGCGTTCATCGCCGACGCCGACGAGTCCTCGCTATTTCAGCCCGGCCTGAAGCTCAAGAACATGGCCTTCACGATCAAGGGGCGCCGCATCGTCGCGGAAGGCGAGGTGCGCCACGCCAAGGCCCTCGCGAGCAGGGCGACCGGGAAGCCCTCGCTCAAGGTGGGCATCCTCTTCACCAACATCCGCCCGGGCGAAAGCCAGCTGATCGCGAACTACATTTTCGAAGAGACACGAAAGTTTTACACGAAATTCATGTAAGTTGGCGTAGGCTGGGAAGTCCCATGGCCGGTGAGCATTCCGAGATCCCGTTTGACGTAAGCTGCCGCTTCGACGGCAATCTGCGCGACATCCCGAACTCGCCGCACGAGATGCAGAAAGCGATCGACTGGCTTCAGCAGAAGCTGATGATGGCGCCCCACGGCTCGCAGACCTACGGCAAGACCCTGAGCTCGATCGGGGTCTTTCTTCGCATCCTCGAGAAGCTCGGCGACTCCGAGATCGTTCTCAAGGAGGCCGTGCGCGTCTTCAAGCGCCTGGGCGACACTTTGAACCAGACCGTCGCCGAGATCAGGCTCGCGAACACCATCCACTGGCTGCGCCGCTACGACGAGGCGGACGAGATGTTCCGCCAGCTCATCGAGAGGACGCAGGGCGATCCGACGCTGCATGGGTACCTGGACTTCGCTCACCAGCACGCCGGCAAGTGCAAGATGGACCAAGGCCACTTCGATGCCGCGATCTTCCACTTCGAGCGCGCGCTCGAGATCCGCGGCGCGCGCGGGGCATTCGACCTGATCTCTTCGACGCAGCTGGCGCTCGACGAGGCCAGGAGACGCAAGGCCAGGCTGCAGAAGCAGCGATAGAGCCAGGGAGCGACCGAGCGATCTCGAACGCCCATGTGTTTACGGGCAGCATCCAGAAACCGACGGCTGTCGCGATCGCGGCCTTGCCAGCGGGCGGCACTTTCGGGTCCTCTTGCCTTGGCTCGAGGGGATCTCTAAGCTCTTGTCGAGACTTTCGCGGATGTCGAACAGATTCCATGCTATCAGGCTCCCCGCCTTCGCGGCGAGCGTCATTCTGATCGGCGCGCTGCTCATGCTGGCGCGGAACCAGGGCTTCGACCTGTCCGCGCTTAAGGTGCGCCAGGCGGAGCTGCAGGATCTCCTCGGGGCCTATCCTTTCGCCTTCTGCCTGGCGTTCGTGGTGACCTACATTCTGATCACGGCGCTCTCGATCCCCTTCGCGACGCTCCTGACCCTGGGCGCCGGCGCGATCTTCGGCTTCGGCCAGGGCCTCTTGCTCGTCCTGATCGCGAGCACCTGCGGCGCGACCCTGACTTTCCTGGCCGCGCGGTGGCTGGGCGCGCGCCGGGGCCGGAGCTGGGTGCTGGAGCGCTGGCCGCATCATGCCCGGAGCATCGATCACCGCGTCAGCACGGAGGGCTGGATCTACCTTCTCACACTCCGCCTGATGCCGGTCTTCCCGCACTTCCTCGTCAACGTCCTGATGGGCATGACCCGCATCCGAACGCGTGTCTTCTTCGCGGTGAGCCTTATCGGAATGATTCCCATGACCGCTCTGTACGTGAGCGCCGGAACACAGCTCGCTCGCCTGAAGAGCCTGGACGACGCAGCCGACCCGCGACTCCTGCTCTCGCTCGCCCTGATCGCCCTGCTCACGCTCGTCGCCTTGATCTTGCGTCCCCAGGCAAAGTAGCGGAAGCTCGCACCCATGTCGTTGAGCGGGCGTCTGATCCTCGATTGCTCCGTCCTTCTTCCTGGCCCACGGGTCGGAAAGCTCCTGGCGGATCAAGGCGCGCGGGTGCTCAAGATCGAGAGTCCGAGCCGCCCCGATCCGGCGCGGACGCTCGCCCCCGCGCATTATCGCCATCTGAACGCGTCCAAGGAGCTCGTCGAGCTCGAGCTCACCACGGCAGACGGGCGCTCGAAGTTCGAGGAGCTGGTGAGAAAGGCCGACGGCCTGATCGAGGGATTCCGCCCGAGCGCGAAGAGAAAGCTCGGTTTGGACGAGGCGACGCTGCTCGGCCTGAACCCGAAGCTCTGCATCGCGAGCCTGGTCGGCTATCCCGAGACGGGTCCCTGGCGCGACCGCGCGGGGCATGACCTGAACTTCCAGGCGCTCACCGGCTGTCTTTCGCTCTTCAACGAGATGCCCGCGCTTCCGCTGGCCGACTACTTCAACGCCTATCAGGCCGCCCTGAGCCTCACGGCCGCTCTGGACGCCGTCGCGCGAGGAGGCGAGGGCCGAAGGCTCTCGGTGAGCATGACGGAAACGCTGCGCGAGGTGCAGGGTGGGCTCGTCGCGGAGTATCTCGAGACGAAGAGGCTGCCTTCGCCGGGTGAAACGCTGTTCTCGGGGCAGTTCCCGTGCTATCGCATCTACCGGGCAGGCGACGGCCGGCGCGTCGCGGTCGGAGCGATCGAAGCCAAGTTCTGGGAGAAGCTCTGCACGATCCTCGGCGCGACGGATCTCGTCGCCGACGGATACGCCACGGGCGAGCGCTGCGCCCAGGTCGTGGCCCGCGTCCAGAAGGCGTTCTCGTCCCGCCCGTGGATGGGAGCGGGAGGCTGGGCCGAGCAGTTCGCGGGCGCGGATTGCTGCGTCGATCCTGTGCTCGATTATTCGGAAGTCTACGGAAGAAACATCGGTCATGGCCTACAACCCTAAAGATTACTTCTTCAAGAAAGCCAAGACCGAGAACTTCGTCGCGCGCTCCGTCTTCAAGCTCCAGGAGATCGACGAGCGCTTCAGGCTGTTCAAGACCGGCTACAAGGTGCTCGACCTCGGCGCGGCCCCCGGCTCCTGGTCGCAGTACGCGTCCCGGAAGATCGGCCCGCAGGGGCGGATCCTCGGCATCGACATCCAGCCCATCAAGCTGACCCTCCCGAACGCCGTCTTCATC
>CAYZKI010000117.1:0-4968 GCA_964478745.1 uncultured Bacteriovoracaceae bacterium | reverse complement strand
TGCGCGAAGCGAACCTCGGTCAGATCATGGCCGAGCACGGCATCGAGCCGCCCTTCGACGTCGTGCTCTCGGACATGGCCCCGAAGACGACCGGCATCCGCGTGACCGACCAGACGCGCTCGCTCGAGCTGTGCGAGCTCGCGCTCGAGACGGCGGAAAGGTTCCTGCGCCCGCGCGGAAGCTTCGTCGCGAAGCTCTTCCACAGCGAGGAATTCGAGGGGTTCCGCAAGAAGCTGCGCGAGCGTTTCGGCAAGGTCGAGGTGCTGAGGCCGAAGAGCACTCGCAAGGAGAGCAAGGAAGTCTTCTTCATCTGCCAGCTCTACCAGCCCCGGAAGCAGGCTCCCGCCCCGGCGGCTCCGGGGGCCTGACCCATGTTCATCTTCTCGAACCTCGCCATCAGCCTGGATGGAAAGATCGCCACCGCGAGCCGCGTGCACTTCCCTCTCGGAACGCCCGAGGACCGCAGGCAGATGCAGGTCCTTCGGCGCGAGTCGGACGCGATCCTCATGGGAGCGACGACCCTTCGCGCCTACAGAAAGCCGTTGAAGGTCTCGAAGATGAGCCCCCAGCCGTTGAACGTGATCGTGAGCTCGGGCCTGGAGAAGTGCCTCCCGACCTGGGAATTCTTCGCCGACAAATCCGTCTCTCGGCTGCTCTTCGTCGCTCCCGCCGCGAAGAAGGCCCATCTGAGGAAGTTCGAGAAGACGAGCGAGATCGTAGTGCTCAAGAAGGCGACGCCTAGGCTCGCCACCGCGACGCAAATCGTGCGCGAGCTCGAGCGCCGCGGGACGAAGCGCCTGCTCGTCGAAGGCGGCGGCGGCGTGATGTGGGACTTCGCGAGCCAGGACCTGATCGATGAGTACCACGTGACGGTGACGCCGAGGGTACTCGGCGGCGGCGGCGCGCCGACCCTGGTCGACGGCAAGGGCTTCGAGCCCAAGGACGTCGTGAACCTCAAGCTCAGCCAGTGCCGGGTGGTCGGCGACGAGCTCTACCTGATCTATCGCAAGACGGGGCGGCGCGGGCCTTAACTAGCGTACCAGCCTCATCGAGGGATCGGCCGGGCAGCCGGGGCAAGCCGCCGAGATGTCGCGGCTCAGGGTCTGCCAGAAACCGAAGAGCGAGCTCCTCAAGGTACGCGCGATCGTCGCGACCACGGCCAGGGCGATGGTCAACGTCAGGATGTACTCCACGATCGCCTGACCGTTTTCGTCTCTGTGGAGAGCCCTTAGAAATCCCGGAATGCCGCCCATTCTTTCTATTTTAGGCTCATTTTGGGTATGATCAACCCAATGACTACCGAAGAAGGCACCCCGCTCCCAAGCCCCGGAAATCGCCCGGGTTCGATCTTCAAGAAAGTGCTCCTGCCGATGGTTCTCGTGCTCGGGATCGCGGTTTCGGCCCTGATGCTGGTCCGCTCCCAGGTCGAGGAGAGGGAGGCCACCCAGGGCGGGCGGGCGGAGACCCTCAAGGTCGGAAGCATCATGCCTGACGTCACCCTCGAGCGCTTTCCCGAGGGCGAGGCGACGATCGCCGGCCTCGGCAAGAAGCTTTACCTCATCAACTTCTGGGCCTCCTGGTGCGAGGCCTGCATCACCGAGATGCCCTCGATCGTGAAGCTCCGCGAGAAGTACAAGGACAAGGGCTTCGAGGTCCTGGCCGTGAACCTCGATGAGGAGCCGGACGCCGTCATCCCGAAGGCCGTGAAGGACCTCGGCATGACGTTCCCCATCTTCAAGGACCCGGAGTCCGAGCTCGCGGATCTCTTCAACGTGGCCGCGATCCCGCTGACCGTGATCGTCGACTCCAATCGCAAGATCCTGCACATCGAGGACGGCGACCGCGACTGGACCGACGCGAAGATGATCGCCGCGATGGATGAATGGCTGAAGTAGCCGCCCAGTCCAGGATCACGCTCCCGCTTTTCCTGACCCACAGGAACAAATACGCCATCGGCGCCGCCGTGTTCATCGGCTGCTCCCTGCTCTACCTGACATCGAACCATTACCATCTGCGCGAGCCCATGCTGCTCCCGCGCGGCTGGATCGACGAAAACACGCCTTTCGTCCCGGTCTCGGTGTGGATCTATTTCAGCGAGTACGTCTTTTTCCCGCTCATCTACGTTCGCTGCCGCGACATCGTGAACGCGAACAAGTTCCTGTACTCGTTCTTCGCGCTCTGGGCCGTCAGCATCACGATCTTCTGGCTCTGGCCGACCACCTTTCCCCGGAGCCTGTATCCGCTGCCAGCGGACCTCGACCCGGTGACCCACTGGGCCTTCAGCGCGCTCCGCGCCACCGACACGCCCGCGAATTGCGCGCCGAGCCTGCACGTCAGCAGCGTGTACCTGGCCTCGTTCATCTTCCTGGACGAGCAGAAGGAGAAGTTCCCGTTCTACCTGGGCTGGGCGACCTTGATCGCCCTTTCGACCCTGACCACCAAGCAGCACTACTTCGTCGACATCGTGACGGGCCTCTTCATGGCCATCGCGATGTACGTGCTCTTCCACCGCGCGGTCGATTACCGCCAGGCGAAGCGGTAGTAAGTATCCTCGAACTTCGGGAACGGGAGGACGGCGAAGTCCGCGTCCATGCCCTTTTCCAGCGTCCCTTTCCTCTTTTCCAGGCCGAGCGCCTTCGCGGCATTGTAGGTGACGGCCGCGAAGATCTCGGCCGCGCTCATTCCGAGGTAGAGCGCCGCGATCGTCATGATCGTGGGAAGCGAGAGGGTCATGCAGGTGCCTGGATTGAAGTCGGTCGAAAGAGCGACGCAGGCGCCCGAGTCGATGAGCCTGCGCGCAGGCGCATGCCGGGCCTTGAGGTAGAAGGCCGTGCCGGGAAGAAGCACCGCCACCGTCTGAGAGCCCGCGAGCGCCCGAATGCCGTCGTCCGAAACGCACAGGAGATGGTCCGCCGAAAGCGAGCCCAGCTCGACCGCCAGCTTCGCGGAGCCCGTGTCGCCGAGCTCGTCCGCGTGGATCTTCACCTGGAGGCCAAGCTCCTTCGCGCGGCCCAGGATCCTCCTCGCCTCTTCGACGGTGAAGTAACCCTTGTCGACGAACACGTCGCAGGCCGCGGCGAGCCTGCGCCTGGCGACCTTCGGAAGCATGTCGTCGATGATGTCGGAGAGGTACTGCTCGCGCGAGCGATCGGGCGGGAACGCGTGAGCGCCGAGAAAAGTCGGCACGAAGCGCATCTCGGGCATCTTCCCCTGCAGGCGCTTCACGACCTCGAGCTGCTTGAGCTCGGCGTCGGTCGAGAGGCCGTAGCCGCTCTTGGCCTCCATCGTGCGGACGCCGAAAGCGTAGGCTTCCTTCGCGCGCTCGAGCGCCAGCCGCTCGAGCTCCTCGATCGACGCCTCGCGCGTGGCGCGCATCGTGGAGACGATTCCCCCGCCCTTGGCGGCGATCTCCTGGTAAGTCGCGCCCGCGCACCGCGCGGCGAACTCCTCGGCGCGGCTTCCGGCGAACACGAGATGGGTATGGCAGTCGACGAAGCCGGGCACGATCGCGCGCTTGCGCTTGAGATCCGTCCTCTTCGCCCGCGCGAACTTCTTCGGAAGCTCGGAGGTCGGCCCGACCCATTCGACCCGCTTTTCGCTCACGACGAGCGCGCCATCGGCGATGCGTCCCAGGTCCTCCTCGCGGGGGCGCCTTCCATCCTTCGGACGAAGGCCCTTGCCGGTCAGAATCTCGCTTGCGTGAACGAAGGCGCGGAGCATGGTGGTTCGAGACTCGTCGTGGAAGCGCAAAACTTCAAGGGTTTCTTGGCTTCGGCCCCTGGAATCGGGCCGCCTTGACCGGCCCGCCGCCTCCTGGCATTCCTAAGGCGTGGCTGCCCGATCGAAGATTCCGTCGCGCGTTCCCTGTCGGGCCTGGCTGGCCTCGATCGGCGCGCACGCGTTCGCGCTTCTGGCATGCGTCGCGTTCCTGTCCTGGCACGCCTACCGCCAGGCACCGGAGAGCGAGCGCTCGGAGCCGCCACGCACGACTTTCGTGAAAATCGAGGTCGAGGCGCCCCAGACCCTCGACGGAAGCGGGAGATCCGCCGGCGCATCCCGCGGGTCGAAGGCCAGTCGCGCGCGAGGCGCCCCTCAGGGAAGCTCGGCCCCCCGGCTCTCCGACCTCGGCGTGAGGATGGGCATCGATGTTGCCAGGCGCCGAGAGACCGAGGCCGACCTCGGAACCCCGAAGGGCACGTCCCGCTTCCAAGCCGAGTCGGAGGGCGCGGGCCTCTACCAGTACCTCTACGGCCGCATCGACGATCAGCTGACCTATCCCGAGGAGTTCAAGAACGCCCGCATCGAGGGCAGGGTCCACGCCCGCGTCGCCTTCAGCCCCGACGGGCGCTACCTGCGTGAGCTCTCCTCGTTCTCGTCGGAATCCCCCTATCTGCGCGTGCACGTGATCCGCATGCTGAGGCGAGCCTTCGCGGACCACCGGTTCCCCGAGGGCTTCGCGAAACTCCTGTCGCGCAACGTGATCCTCGACTGCTTCTTCCACTTCCAGATCACCGAGCACGACTTCGAGAGCGTGAAGAGCACGATGAAGCTGCTGAACGGGACGGAGATGAGCTTCTACCGGAACTTCTTCAGCTCGAAGCTCCAGTGGGAGCTCGGGCCGCTCTCGGGCATGGCGCCGATTCCCGTCGTGAATTTCAACCCGCTTTGGGTGGTGAAGAAAGCCGCGGACGCGCTCTCCAACAAGGCCAAGTTCGACCCGCTTCAGAAGTACCGCGACGACCCCGAATTCTGAACAGCCGTCGAAAAGGCTGACAGAGAGTCCCGCCCGACACGGGTTCTCGGGGCGGCGGAACTCCTGGGTTCTGTGCTTCAAGCGGCCCGGCACGCCGGTTGCTCCTTTGAATACGCATGAAAACGAATCTGGTAGCCGTCCTGGCGCTTGCTCTGGTTTCTTTTCCGGCGCTCGCCGGACAGGAGGTGAACTACGATCAGGAGATGGGGAAGTTC
>CAYZKI010000116.1:0-9027 GCA_964478745.1 uncultured Bacteriovoracaceae bacterium | reverse complement strand
GAGGAGTACCTCGCGCACATCGAGAAGCGGCCGGACATCCGCGCCGTCGCTGAGACGCGCGAAGCGGCCGATGAGGGCGTCGCCATCGCGCGCGGCGCGCATTTCCCCGTCATCGACGCCGTCGGAAATTACTACATCAAGCGCCCCGGCTTCCTGAAAGAGCTGAACTGGGACGTCTCGCTGCAGCTGACCTTTCCGATCTTTTCCGGCGGCGCCACCCAGGCGCAGGTTCGCGAGGCCGCCTCGCAGAACCGCGAATCCGAGCTCGAGCTCGCGCGAGTCCGCAGGCTCGCCGACGCCGAGATCCGCTCGCTCCATCAGAACCTCAAGGCCAGGCTGGAGCACCTTGCTTTCCTCCGCGAGTCCACCGGTCTCGCCGAGAAGAACGTCTCGATCTCCCAGAGCGAGTTCCGCCGGGGCCTGATCCGCAGCATCGATGTCCAGGCCGCGCTCGGGGAGTACCGCAACATCCGCCGGGCGATGGACCAGGCCCATTTCGCCGCTCAGCTTGACCTGCTCCGACTGGAAGTCGCCTCGGGACTGAAGCCCGAAGGGTTGAACTCGGGTCTGTGAGACCCGGGCCACAAAAGGAACCTACGCCATGACCCTTTCCGATCTAGCGATCAAACGCTCCGTCTTCGCCTGGATGCTCATGTTCGGGTTGATCGTCTTCGGTGCGATCAGCTTCAACCGGATGGGAGTGAGCGAGCTTCCCGACGTCGACTTCCCGATGATCTCGCTCTCGGTCCGCTACGAGGGCGCGGCACCCGAGGTCGTCGAGGCCGACGTGGTCGACCCGATCGAGGACGCGGTGGTCAGCATCCAGGGCGTGAAGAACGTGATCTCGACCGTGAGGAACGGCGGAGCGGACATCGTGCTCGAGTTCACGATGGATCGCGAGATCGACCTCGCGTTCCAGGACGTGCAGGCGAAGATCGCGCAGGCGCAGGCCATGCTTCCCCAGGAGATGGATCCGATCACGATCATGAAGATCAACCCGGAGGACTTCCCGATCATGTGGCTGTCCGTCTCGAATCCCGAGATGGAGCTCCAGGATCTGATGATCTTCGTGAAGGACGAGATCCGCGACCGCCTGACCACGGTTCCGGGCGTCGGCTCCCTGTGGATGCCGGGCTTCCTCGAGCCGAATCTGCGCGTCTGGGTCGATAACGACTCGCTGAAGCAGTACGCGCTGACCGCGGTCGACGTCGTCAACACGATCCGTTCCGAGCATCTCGAGCCGCCGTCCGGCCGGACCGAGTACCAGAAGCGCGAGTACTCGCTACGAACCATGGGCGAGGCCCGCTCGTCGAAGGACTTCTCGCAGATCCTGGTGAACTCCCGCGGGGGAGCGCCGAATTTCAATCCGATCCTGCTCTCCCGCGTGGTCAGCGTGAGGGACGGCGTCGCCGACGCGGTCCAGTTCGCGCGCGCGAACGGGAAGCCGGCGGTAGGGCTGGGAGTGATCAAGCAGCGTGGCGCGAACGCCGTCCAGGTCGCGCAGGCCATCAAGAAGAGGATCGCGGAGGTGCAGCCGCATCTCCCCAAGGGCACCAGCTTCGTCGTCAACTACGACGGCACGCGCTTCGTCGAGGAGTCGATCCACGAGCTGACGATCGCGATGGTGCTCGCGGCCGTGCTGACTTCGGTGGTTTGCTGGTTCTTCCTGGGGTCTTGGGCGGCGACGCTGAACGTCCTCCTCGCCATTCCCACGTCCATTCTCGGAAGCTTCATCATCCTCTATTTTTCGGGCTTCACCCTGAACGTCTTCACGCTGCTCGGCCTCTCGCTGGCCATCGGCATCGTCGTGGACGACGCCATCATGGTGCTCGAGAACATCATTCGTCATCGCGAGAAGGGCCTCTCGCGGCGGGAGGCCGCCATCGTCGGCGCGCGGCAGATCACCTTCGCGGCGCTCGCCGCGTCGCTGTCGCTGGTCGCGATCTTCCTCCCCATCGCCTTCATGGAAGGGCTCATCGGGCAGTTTCTCTTCCAGTTCGGCGTGACCATGAGCGCCGCCGTCATGATCTCCCTTCTCGAGGCGCTCACGCTCACTCCGATGCGCGCCTCGCGATTCGCCGATTCGGACAAGGGGCATGGCGCGCGCCGGGGGCTCGGCGCGCTTTTCGAGCGGGGTTTCGACCGGCTTCACGGGACCTACTCGCGGTGGCTGGCCGTCGCGCTCAACCATCGCTGGAAGGTTTTGCTGGGAAGTTTCGTGTTCTTCGTGCTGAGCTTCGGCTCGGTGGCGTTCCTGAAGGGCGAGTTCGCTCCGGCCCAGGACCAGGGATTCATGATGGTGATCATGACCAACCCGCCGGGATCGGGCATCTCCTATACGGACGAGAAGATCCGCGTGCTCGAGGATTTCCTCGCCAACCGGACGGAGACGCAGTCGACATTCGTCGCCGCCGGTGGGTTCTCGGGGGGCGAGCCGCATTCCGCCATGGCCTTCATCGAGATGAAGCCCAAGGGCAAGCGCGGCATCGACCCGGTGAAGAAGAAGGAGCTCACCCAGCAGGAGTTCATCGAGGTGACGCGCGAGTATCTGCAGAAGACGGTTCCGGACTCGAAGCCGCAGGTGCAGGACCCCTCCCAGCAGGGCTTCGGCGGCGGGGGCAGCAAGGGCTTCCCGGCCGAGTTCTCGCTTCAGGGCCCGGACTGGAAGAAGCTCGGGGAGCTCTCGCGCCAGCTCGTGGAGGAGTTCAAGAAGAGCGGCATCATGACCGACGTCGAGTCGGACCTGCTCGAAGGCGCCCCCGAGATCCGCATCGTGCCCAACCGCCAAAAGGCTTCCGAGCGCGGCGTCGACGTGGCGGCGATCGGGACGGTAGTCAACACCATGCTCGGCGGGGTCATCGCGGGCAGCTACGAGAAGGAAGGCCACCGCTACGACATCCGCGTGAAGATGAAGGACGACGGCCGCGGCCCGATCGAGCGCATCCGGGATCTCATGGTACGCAACAACCGCGGTCAGCTCGTGCCGCTCGAGGCCGTCGTGGACGTGCACGAGGCGAAGGTTCCTGCCACCATCTCGCGCAAGAACCGCGTCCGCTCGATCATGATCTACGGCAACCTCGGCAAGGACAAGAGCCAGCAGCAGGTGCTCAACGAGGCGCAGGAGCTCGCAAAGAAGACCCTGCCCGAAGGCTACACCTTCCAGGTGGCCGGCTCGGCCGAGGAGTTCCAACGGGCGTTCATGGGCATGCTCTTCGCCCTCGTGATGGGTTTCGTCGTCGCGTACATGATCCTGGCCTCGCAGTTCGACAGCTTCATCGATCCGATCTCGGTATTCATGGCCATGCCGTTCAGCTTTTCGGGAGCGTTCCTCGGCCTCCTGATCGCGGGCCAGTCCCTGAACATGTTCTCGATGATCGGCTTGATCCTTCTCATGGGAATCGTGAAGAAAAACTCGATCCTGCTCGTCGACTTCACGAATCAGACACGGGATCGGGAGAAGGTGCCGGTGCATCAGGCCCTTCTCGAGGCCTGTCCGACCCGGCTTCGCCCCATCCTCATGACGTCTTTCGCGACGATTGCCGCGGCGATTCCCGCCGCCCTGGCTCTGGGGCCCGGCGCCGAGGCCCGCAGGCCGATGGCCGTCGCGGTCATCGGCGGCGTCCTGGTCTCGACCTTCCTCACGCTCTACGTGGTGCCGGTGGTGTACAGCTTCCTCGCTCACTTCGACAAGCGCGAGAAGAGGCACGGCCGGGAGGCGGAGAAGGCCGTGGCACCGGGCCTGAACGGCCTGCCGTCAAGTTCGTGACCCTCGGCTATCGCTTTGGCTCTTGGCTTCCCCTAATCCGTCCCCCGGAATCTTCCGATAACGGGATATGAGCGCCGCGCATCCGGACTTCGTCTGGAAAGATCTGTTTCGCCCCGGGAAGAACGAGAAAAAGGCCCTGATTGACCTCTTGCAGGAGAACATCCTGTTCAAGACGCTCACGCGCAAGGAGCTGAAGTATATCTCGAACTTCGTGTATGAGCGCGCCTACCAGCCGAGCGAAGCGGTGTTCCAGCAGGGCGACCGCGGCCTCGGGATGTACATCATCGCGAAGGGCCGCGTGGCGATCAAGACCCAGAACGCCCAGAGCGAAGTGCTCGTGACCACGCTTTCCGAAGGGAGCTTCTTCGGCGAGATCGCGCTCGTCGATCCCGATAACGTTCGCACCGCCTCGGCGGTGGCCGCCGAGGAGACGATCGCGATCGGCTTCTTCAAGCCCGACCTCTCCGAGATCCTCGAGCGGAATCCGGTCATCGGCGTGAAGATTCTCTTCCAGCTCGCCACCGTTCTCGGCAAGCGCCTGGTCGAGACCACCGAGCTCATCACGGTCCTGAAGCGCCCTCAGCAGCAGGCGCAGCCGCTGACCGGGGAACAGGCCACGCAGCGAAACGTGCGCGGCATCAAGAGCGCCTGAGGTTTCCGTACATGAGCAATCGCGATCCAGGAGCACAGACCCGACGAGATCTAGCGAAGCTGGGCTTCCTCGCGGTCATCGTCGCGGGAACCGCCGGCATCTTCGTCGCGAGCCCCACGCTTTCGACGCCCACGCTGCTCGCGATCGTCGCGGCGATGCTCCTTTCTCCGTGGGTGGCCTCGCTCGAGCGGCGGGGAATCTCCCGCGCGGGCTCGATCGGAATCGTCTTCGCCGGCTTGGGCGCGGTCCTGGGCCTCTCGGCGCTTTGGGCCGCGAAGGCTCTCGAAACCCAGTGGTCGGGCTTCCGCGAGAAGGCGCCCGAGCATTTCGCGGCCGCCACGAGCTCGCTTCGCACCCTGGAAGAAGGCCTCAAGGCCAAGTACCCCGTTCTCGGCTCTTTGAACGCGACCGACTCCCTCGTCGCCTGGGGCCAGGACACCGGCCGCTGGTTCGCCGAGAATGGCGGCGCGATGGTCGGCTCGATCCTGACGTGGATGCTCCTCGTCCCGATCCTCACGTTCGTCCTGTTGAACGACGGAAGGGCGATGAGGCGCCGGCTCTTCGAGCTCGTTCCCAACCGCTTCTTCGAGTCGTTCTTCCTGGTGTCGAGCCAGATCACGAACGGCATTTCCGACTACCTGCGCGCCAAGCTCGTGGAAGCGCTGCTCGTCGGCCTCCTGACCACCGCGGGGCTCATGCTGGTCGGCGCGCCGTACGCCCTGGTCCTGGGCGTGGTCGCGGGCATCACGAACATCCTTCCTTACGTCGGCCCGATCATCGGCGCCGTCCCGGCCTTCATGGTGGTCCTGTTCGACCCCGGAAGCCACGGGCTCATTCTTCCCGTGACGATCGTCTACGTCGTGGCCAACGTCATCGACATGGTGGTGATCTTCCCGATCGTGGTCGCGAACCTGGTGAACCTGCACCCGATCCTGCTGATCGCGGTCGTGGCCATCGGTCAGCAGTATTACGGCCTGGTCGGCATGCTGATCTCGATCCCCATCGCGACCGCCTGCAAGGTGATCCTTTCCGAGACCTACTCGATCATCTACCGCCAGCACCGCGCGAGCATGGCCGAGACGGACCCGCCCGGCGCGGCCTGAGCGGAGCCGCGATGGTTTCAATTTTCGTCGTTTAAACACGAGCTGGGGGTTACCAGAATGTGGGCTCCCGAGACGTGTGACCTTGCGCGTATCCCGCTGAAAACGGCAGACTTTTACGTGCGCGTCGCCGCGGGCCCGACCCGGCTACCTCCATAGTCAGGGCGGCCCGCGGCGATCGCGGCAGTTCGGTTTCGTGGTTTCATTGAAAACAAGCTGGTTTCAAATCCTTGTCATGTTGAAACCAGTCTGTTATGCACTGCGTCGTGGAAACGAAGCCGAATCCAATCGCCGACGCGCTCGATCCGCGGACGCTCCTGCGCCAGGAGCTCGCCCGGCGTTGCGAAAAGAATCCCAGATACTCCCTCCGCGCCTTCGCGCGGGCGCTCGGAATGAGCCACACGGTTCTCTCGCTCGTGCTCTCGGGCAAGCGCCCGCCCTCGCGCGGCGTCCTCACCAAGGCCGTCGAGACTCTTTCGCTGAGCGCGGAAGAGCGCGCCGCGCTTCTCGAGAAATGGAACACGGCCAGCGCGAGGCGCTCCATCCTCTCCATCGGTTACCAGCAGATCGATCTCGACAAGGTGGCGGTCATCTCGGAGTGGCATTACTTCGCGATCCTCAGCCTTCTCGAGGTGCGCGGCGCCCGGTGGGAGGCACGCTGGATCTCGCGCAGGCTGGGCATCCCCGAAGTGATGGCGAGCGCGGCGATGGAGCGGCTCGAGAGAATGGGCCTCGTGGCCAAGCAGGGGGCCCGCTGGCGCCAGACGGGGCTTCCGCTGAAGGTGGAGAACTCGGTTTCGACTCCCGCGACCCGCCGGTTCCAGCATCAGATTCTCGAGAAGGCCATCCACTCGCTCGAGAACGATCCGATGGAAGTGCGGCACATGTCCTCGACGACGCTGGCCATGGATCCGTCGCAGATCCCGTACGCGCGCGAGAAGATCAGGCAGTTCAGGCGCCAGCTCGCCCGCTCGCTCGAGCGCAAGGGCCCCAGGACCGTGGTCTACAACCTGGCCACGCAGATCTATCCGATCAGTCAGAGAGGGGAAGACCAATGAGAAGGCTCGTCATCCGCCAGGCGATCCTGGCCTTGTCGCTGCTCGCGGCTTTCGGCTGCAGCCCCCAGGTCACGCAGACCGTCGAGAACGAAGGGCCCGACGGGGGCGACGGACTGATCGCCGAGTTCGTGGCCCACGGCCGCGAGATCGAGCGCGCGCTCAGGGGCGTGAAGAAGATCCACCGCTTCCCCGACGATCAGCTCGAGCGCGTTCGCAATGGCCTCCCCGACGTGATCCTCAAGTCGAAGGTGTCCTCCCAGGAGCGCACATTCCTCGATTCGGGCACCGAGGTCACCGCGATGAACTATCGCTCGAAGCGCCTGATCGTCGTGAGCCGCAGCCGGTGGCCCGAGCTGAAGTCGCGCGCCGCCAAGCACCGCCTTGTCCTGCACGAGTATCTCGGTCTCATGGGAGAGCGGGAAGCGGCCTACGAGATCACCGACGCCTTGCTCGCGGGGATCTCGGATCTCCTCGAGGTCCAGTTCGATTTCTCCCACGTCCAGGCGGGCCCGCACCTGATCTCCGACTGTGAGGAATTCCAGCTGCGCCTCTCGAAGAACACGGCGGACAAGTCCTATGCTCTCGCCGCCGACATCGACTGCTCGGGCGAGTCAGCGTTCCGTTCGGTGCCCCATTTCAGAGGGGTTCTCGATGGCAGGAACCCCGACACGGGCCAGATCCATAAGATTCGCGGTATCTCGATCAGGCCCTGGCTTTCGGAGCGCGTGGGCGAGGTCTACGGGATCTTCCAGGTGTCCAGCGGCACGATCA
The DNA here is from genome assembly GCA_964478745.1 of uncultured Bacteriovoracaceae bacterium. Lineage (GTDB taxonomy): Bacteria > Bdellovibrionota > UBA1018 > UBA1018 > UBA1018 > CAYZKI01. The sequence goes on along the minus strand of CAYZKI010000116.1, from coordinate 1,680 downwards.
GGAACATGGTCTTCGAGGGCGTGAGCGTTTCAACCCTCGGCTCGGCCGGCGGCCTCGTCGCCGACAACCGCGGTCTCATCGAGAACGTGAAGATCGAAAGCCACGTCCGCGGCGTCGAGGCCGGTGGGATCGTCGCCCGGAACTTCGGCGAGATCACCGACTCCGATTGGACGGGATCGATCGATTCGACGAGCTCCACTCGGCGCGAAGCCACGGGCGGCATCGCCGCCCAGAACCTGGCTCCGGGGCGGATCATCCGGGTCAGCGCCCGGGGCGAGGTCCACGGTACTCGCAACGTCGGCGGCATCGCGGGCATCAACTACAGTCTGATCAAGGATTCGGCGGCACGCGAGGTCTTCGTCGAGGGCGAGGACAACGTCGGCGGCATCGCCGGGAAGAACCAGCTTGGTTCGGGCGACCTGTGGTTCGGAACGGGCGTGCTCGAGGGTTGCGCGGTTTCGGGCAGGGTGGAGTCGCGCCTTCTCGCGTTTCCCCTCGACCTCCCCAGGGAGGTCGGCAACGTGGGAGGCATCGTCGGCTACAACAAGTCGTTGGTGCGCGGGAGCGCGAGCAGCGCATCGGTCTGCGGGATGAAGCGGGATTCGAACATCGGGCTCGTCGCCGGTGCGCTCGCCGACGGCGCCTCGGTCGAAGCCACGAGCTCGACGGGAACGGTTTCGTTCCCTTGCCGGGAGAACTGAAGACAGGCAGCGAGCGCGGTCCGTCAAGCCGATGGCGGTGTCCGTGGTTCGAGTGGCGCGCTCGTCCGATTCGCGTACAATTGAACGTCATGTTGAGACGTATCATTGTCCTGTTGGCAGTGCTCGCGGCCGCTCCCGCCGATCTGTTGGTTCCCTCGGCTCAGGCGGCGGTCACCCCGCTCGCGATCTCGATCTTCCCGCCGGTCCAGTTTCCCCCGAACGATTTCACGATCGCCGGGGCGCGCGTGAGCGCGCTGTGGGGAAAGCATCGGAACATCTACGGCGTGGACGTCGGCGTGCTGGGCAACATCACGGAGCAGGGCTTCCGCGGGATCGGCGTCTCGGGTCTCTTCAACCTCACGCAGGGATCCACCACCATCGTCCTGTTGCAGGCGGCGGGCATCGCGAACATGAACCACAACTCGACTTCGATCGTAGGCCTCCAGGTCGCGCCGGTGAACTCGAACACGGCCGAGACCTCGATTCTCGGAGTCCAGGCGGGCGCGGCGAACCTGAGCCATCACACCAAGATGATGGGTTTCCAGGTGGGATTATACAACCGCGCGCACACCGCTTACGGCTTCCAGATCGGGGTGGTGAACGTGGCCGAAGCGCTTCGCGGCATCCAGATCGGGCTGCTGAACTTCAACCGCACGGGCGCCGTCTCGGTGTCGCCCGTGATCAACATCGGATTCTGAGCCGATGCGAAGCTCGCGTGCCCGCGGCTGGGGGCTGGCGGCGATGGCCGGAGCGTGCGTCCTTTCAGTCACCGCCGGCGCCGGCCCGGCACCGGCGCCCAAGTACGGGCCGCAGGCCACGCGCCTTTTCCGCTCCACCGAGTACGTCCGCAAGAACCCGGCTCCCGACTTCTGGAGCCTGATCCCGTACTACGCGGCCAAACGCGACGGGCGCTCGTGCTCCCTGGCCAGCGTCACCCTGCTGGTCAACGCCGCCCGCGCCGAACGCGACCTCGCGGCCT
>CAYZKI010000115.1:5779-9035 GCA_964478745.1 uncultured Bacteriovoracaceae bacterium | reverse complement strand
GTCCTGAACCTGCTGCCGAAGGGGGCCCCTCACAAGGGAGCCGCGGTTCTCGAGCTCATGAAGCGCGCGCGCGTCCGCCACTTCTTCTACATCGGCGACGACGACACCGACGAGGACGTCTTCTCGCTTCCGGAAGGCGAAAGCGCGTTCACCGTCCGCGTCGGGGAGAAGCGGGCCTCCAGGGCGCGCTACTTCATCAAGAGGCAGGACGAGATCAACAAGACGCTGGAATGCCTGCTCCGGTTCTACGGGAGGGAAAAGCCTTGAGCGACCCCTTGTTCGACGTGTTCCAGATCGGCATCTCCATCCACAACTTCAACAAGGCGTCGGAGAAGCGGCTCGGGCTCAGCCTCGTGCAGTGGTGCGTGCTGAAGTGCCTCGTTGACATGCCCGCCTGCTCCGCTCACGCGCTCGCGGCCGCGGTGGGCGTGCACCCGAGCACGCTGACGCAGACCTTGAAGCGCCTGGAGAAGAAGAGGTTCGTGTTCGCGACCGAGGATCCGAACGATTCGCGCCGGAAGCTGATCTCCATCACGCGCGCCGGCAAGGAGACGTTGGACCAGGCCAGCCCGAGAATGGCGGACTGGTCGCGCTCGCTCGGCTCAGTGGGAAAGCAGCTGGATGCCGTCGGAAGGGCGGTTGGAAAGGCGCTTCGCGAGAGCTCCGTCGGGCCGGGGCAGGCCTAGTTCGGCCCACGCGGTATCGGCGAGGATCTCCGCGAAGAGACGGTTGCCCTCAGGCGAGGGATGTCCGTCGTAGGGGATTCGCGTGGGAAGAGCGGTCAGCCGGTCGATCTGCCATCGCGAGTAGTCGATCGTGCGGATGCCCGCGCGGTGGAGCGCGGGCGCGAGGCGCGAGATGGACTCGCTCCTCCTGGGATGGGCGACGAGGTAGAAGTCCCTGAGTTTCACCTTCCGCGCGAGCTCGTCCCGGATCCCCGCGATCAGCGCCACGGTGTTCTCGATGTGGTGCTCAGTCATCCTCCAGGGCAGATCCCTGTCGATCAGCCCGAAGAGTCGGCTTTTCGCGAGCGTCCGGTAGAAGAAGGTGATCAGGGGCTGCGCTTCCTCGAAGGTTCCCCGATGAGCCAGGGCTCCGTCCTCGCCGCGTTCCACGGAGGGAAGCCACCACCCCCATACGCCCCTGACGAGCAGGCTTCCCTCGCCACGGGCCATGTGGTTGTCGAAATAGAAGAAGAACGCGGTGACGGATACTTCGGGGATCTCGGCGGAAAGGTCGCGTGAAGAGAGATCGACCCAGCTCGCCGCGGGGGAGTAGCTGGGTGCCCCGTAATTGTAGGCGCGCGCGTCCGGCACCATGCGCGAGACATAGTAAGGAAGCGTCTCGTCGTCGTTCACGCCCGTGCCGAATATCATGGAGCATCCCAGGAAGAGAATGGCCCTGGAGCCGCGTGCACTTCCCGCCTGATCGGGGACGATTCTTCTCCGGTGGGAGTCGGTCGAGAAGCGCACGTCGAAGACCGTCTCGCCGTTCATGCGTTTCGCCACGGAGCGGTTCCGGCGGTCCGGCGCCAGGCGATGGTAAGGCGCGCTCTTGTCGATCATGCCCGTGTAGACGTTACTGGTATCGAGAGGCTCGATCCTCAGTGGCTCAGGGCGCGGATTCACGGCCTTCGCCGCCGGGAATTCCGGGATCCTGCCGAGCTCACCCGGGTCGTACGTGACGACCTGACCTTGAGGGAAGGTGCGTCCGAGGCTCGCTGCCGTTCGGGGCTGGACGCCGAGGAGGCGCGCCGCGAGCTCGAGCGCTCCGAGCGCGCAGGCGGAGAGGGCAAGGCCCAGCATCACTGAAAGGATGGGGAAGAAGGCTCGAGCGGGCACCATCGCGCCAGCACTCTACCTCACTTGCGGTTGACTGTAACCGTGCGGGTCTCGGACTTTCCGTCCTGCCCGATGAAGTCCACGCGGATGATGTTGTCGCCCGCGGTGAGCGGAATGTACTCGGTCGAGAACTTTCCAGCGTCCGCGTCGTTGAAGACCGTCGCGGTGTAGTGATTCGTCGTGTTCGTGATGGCCGCGGCTTTCATCGGCACCTGAGCGGTTCCGCCGCACAGAGGGCCTGTCAGGCGGAGTCTCGGCGCGGTCGTCTCGCTTCCGGTCGGCTTGTCGCAGCTCATGTCGAGATTCAGCGTCGCGGGAGAGATCGACGCGAGCGCGCGGCTCTCCGCGTAAGGTTTGCTCGTCACCGGCGAGAGCGCCGTGAAGCGAACCTCATCGTGATAAAGAAACGAGTAGATCGAATGCGCGAACAACAGCGTAACGGTCGCGAATATCCCGTATTCGACCGGGTTGGTGCGGAAGCGACGGATGGTCGAGAACTTGCCCATGCTAGTAGGCCTATCGGCTGGGCGCGCACCGTGCATAAGACGTGTCATGCGCGACATTGCCCCGGGATTCCCCGTCTTAAGAATTGAGCGCGGTTCCTGCGCCGATCCCCTGGAAAACCTTTTCGAAAACGTCCTGGAGGCGCCGGAAGCCCTCTATATCCGCGCGCGCGCCGACGCTCTCGATGCCCTGGCAGCCGAGATTCCCCGGAGGGGCCTCGCGATCGTCGGAACCCGCAGGGCTCAGGGGCGCTCCATCGAGCTGACCCGGAGGGTGGTGGAGGATCTCGGGCCAGGTTCCCGCCTTGTCGTGATCTCCGGCCTCGCGCGCGGGATCGACGCCGAGGCCCACGAGGCCGCGCTCGACTGCGGAATGCCTACGATCGGCGTCCTGGCCGGAGGGCTCGACGAGATCTATCCGCCGCAGAATCGGGCGCTTGCGCTTCGGATCCTGGAGGAAGGGGGGGCGCTCGTTTCGGAGTTTCCACCGGGCGTCCGTCCGCGCCCCGGGATGTTCCTGAAGCGAAACCGCCTGATCGCCGCCTGGGCTTCGGCTACCTGGGTGGTCGAGGCTTCCTTCCGCTCCGGAGCGCTCAACACCGCCGCCTGGGCACGGCTGCTGGATCGCGACGTGTACTCGACCCCGTGCTTTCCGGAAGACCCGGCGCTCGCGGGAAACCAGCGGCTCATCGACGAAATGCACGCGCGTCCCGCCTGGAACGCATCGAGCTTCGGGCAGACTTGGATCGATCTCGCGGCCAGGGTCTCCACGCGCGCCCCGGCGCCGGCCGCGCGGCTGGATCGCGACTCGCGCGAGGGGCTTCCGTCGGCCGTCAATGCGCTGACTGCCCGAAATGGAGCGGCCGGCGCCCGCGATCTTCTCTACTGGGCGCTCGCGCGAGGGTGGAGCGC
>CAYZKI010000115.1:0-5769 GCA_964478745.1 uncultured Bacteriovoracaceae bacterium | reverse complement strand
ACTAAATAGGGTCATGGCCAAAAAGGGGTTAGTCATCGTTGAGTCGCCTTCGAAGGCGAAGACGATCCAAAAGTATCTGGGTCGTGATTACATCGTGAAAGCGAGCGTCGGCCACATCAAGGATCTCCCGAAATCCAAGCTGGGCGTGGACCCGGCGAAAGGTTTCGAGCCCGACTACCAGCTGATCCCTTCCAAGGTGAAGGTCATCGAGGACCTCAAGAAGGCGTCCGAGAAGGTGCCCGAGCTGTACCTGGCGACAGACCCGGACCGCGAGGGCGAGGCCATCGCGTGGCATATTAATGAGGAGCTGAAGCAGCGCGGCAAGAAGGTTCACCGCGTCCTCTTCAACGCGATCACCAAGCCGTCCATTCTCGAAGCGATGTCGAAGCCGCAGAAACTCGACGGCGACAAGTATCATGCGCAGCAGGCCCGGCGCGTCCTGGACCGGCTGGTCGGCTACAAGATCAGCCCGCTACTGTGGGACAAGGTCCGGCGGGGAATTTCCGCCGGCCGCGTCCAGTCGGTCGCTCTTCGGCTGGTCGTCGAGCGCGAGGCCGAGATCAAGGCGTTCAAGCCCGAGGAATACTGGAAGATCAAAGGTGTCTTCTCGAAGGACGGCGTCGACTTCGAGGCGGGGCTCTTCAAGACCGACGGCAAGGATCCCGAGCTCCCGAACAAGCAGACGGTCGACGGTATCCTCGAGTCCCTGAAGGGCCAGCCTTTCGCGATCACGGGTATCGAGCAGAAGGAGCGCTCGCGCAAGCCGACCGCCCCCTTCATCACGAGCCGACTTCAACAGGAGGCCGCGCGCAAGCTCGGCTTCAGCGCGAAGAAGACCATGACCATCGCCCAGCACCTTTATGAAGGTGTGGACCTCGGCGACATGGGCACCCACGGCCTGATCACCTACATGCGTACCGACTCCGTCCGGATCGAGCCGGGAGCGATCCAGTCCGTGCGCGAATACATCGGCGAGAAGTACGGCAAGGAGTACCTGCCCGCGGCCCCGAACGAGTACAAGTCGAAGAAAAGCGCGCAGGAAGCGCACGAGGCGATCCGCCCGACCTCGCTCGAGTACTCGCCCGAGAAGGTCCAGCCGTTCGTCGAGAAGGACGAGTTCCGCCTGTACCAGCTGATCTGGAACCGGTTTGTCGCGTCCCAGATGACCCCCGCGGTCTACGACCAGACGGCGATCGACATCTCCGCGAAGGACAAGAAGGGCCGCGAGCAGCAGTTCCGCGCCACCGGGTCGGTCATCAAGTTCCCCGGCTTCACGGCCGTTTACCTCGAAGGATCGGAAGACGGCGCTGACGACGAGGATCGCGCGCTCAAGATCCCGAACCTCGCAGAGGGCGACAAGGTCCGGAGCAAGGCGATGAATCCGACCCAGCATTTCACTCAGCCTCCGCCTCGCTACACCGACGCGTCGCTGATTCGCGATCTGGAAGAGAAGGGCATCGGGCGCCCGTCGACCTACGCCTCGATTCTCTCCAATCTCCAGGATCGCGAGTATGTCGAGAAGCGCGAGGGCCGCTACTATCCTTCCGAGCTCGGCACCGTGGTGACCGAGCTCCTCGTCGCCTCGTTCCCGGACGTGCTGAACACCGAGTTCACCGCCGGCATGGAGAACCAGCTCGACGACATCGAGGAAGGCAAGGCCGACTGGAAGAAGACGCTCGGAAAGTTCTGGAAGCCCTTCGAGAAGACGCTCGAAGCGGCCAAGAAGAACATGAAGAACGTGAAGCGCCAGGAGGTGCCCACGGACCAGAAGTGCGAGAAGTGCGGGCACGGCATGGTCATCAAGTGGGGCAAGCTCGGCTCGTTCCTCGCGTGCTCGAACTATCCCGAGTGCAAGAACACCCAGGACTTCAAGAAGGACGATCAGGGCAAGATCGTGATCATCCCGAAGGAGTTCACGGACAAGAAGTGCGAGAAGTGCAACAACCCGATGGTCATCAAAAGCGGCAAGTTCGGGAAGTTCCTGGCCTGCAGCGACTATCCGAACTGCAAGTTCACCCAGGCCGTGAGCATCGGGGTGCAGTGCCCCGAGTGCAAGCAGGGGGAGCTCGCGCAGCGCCAGTCGCGCTATCGCCGCGTGTTCTACTCCTGCCTCAGGTGGCCGGCGTGCAACTTCGCGCTCTGGGACAAGCCCATCGAGAAGCCCTGCCCGCAGTGCAAGTTCCCGATCCTCACCGAGAAGATCACCAAGCGCGCGGGCCTGATGCACAAGTGCCCGAAGAAGGAATGCGGGTACATCGAGATCATCGATCCGAACGCCGGCAAGGCTCCGATCGATACCGACGCCGAAGAAAAGACCGCGGCTTCGGCTTAGGCTTGGGCAGCGGCTCCGTCGGCGGAGCTGTTCCTACTTCGAAAGTCTGCCTACGATGAGCCCGAGGCGTCGATCCGTGCCGTCCGGGAGGCTGATCACAAGCTCAAGCGGAAGATGAGCCCGATCCAGGGCCTCCCCGGGCGACGTGATCGCGAAGGAAACGGCAGCTCCCGGGATGATGTCGTCCCTGTCGCCCGGCTGGCGAAGCACGTCGAGAAGGATGTGCGCGACCTGGATGCTCGGGACGGCCGCGGACGAGCTTGCCACGAGCTGTCTGAGCGCGATCGAGGGCGAGCTCGTATCGAAACCGAAGCCTGAAAGGGCCTTGGATGCCTCGTGCGAAAAGTGGATGCTTTCGTCGAGCTCGGGCGCCGGAACAGGCTTTCCGCCCCCACGGAGCTTGGAGCGCTCGCTCTTGAAGTACTCATCCGCGCTGAAAGTTCCGCGGGCCACCTTGACCAGGGCCAGCTGGCGGGCGATCGACTGGGTCTCGAGCGACGTCGCCAGGACCTCCTTGAACAGCCTGGAAGGGGAACGGTCGCAGTCGCAGTCGCTGCCCGCGACGCGCGCCGCCCATTCGCCGACCTTTTCCTGGAGGTCGAGCCGGAACTTCTGGAAGTCGCTCTCCCGGGATGCGTCGATCGACGGAGAGTCGTGGATGGCTTCGGCTTCGAGGTCGGCCGCGAGCTTGCTCATGTTCCTGAGCGAGTCCTGATAGAGCGAGTGGAACATCGATCGCGCCGGATCGGGCGCGCTGTCGCGCACGCAACGATAGTAGCGCTTGATCATCCTCGAGTTGTAAGCGCCTAGGTAGATTCGATCCACCTGTGAAGGGGAAACGAGCTCGAAAGGGCTGTCTGCCGTGCTTCCGTTCTTAGTGAGAGCGAGGTTCGGGCTCAAGTGAATGTACCCGTGCACTTCGACCTCGTTCCCCTCGGGCATGACATGACGAATGGCGATGATGTCGCCGGGAAGGAGCTCGGCTTCGCGCACTTCGGCGCACTGACGGGCAAGAACGTACTTGAAGTCTCCATCGGACGCGTAACCCAGATGGTCCCGCATCCCGGAGAATACCAGTGATGCGTTCCAGCAGTTCGGCCCGGAGATCTTGCTCTTGATTCCGAGGACCTCACGCGCCTTCGCGGGCACGTCGCGGGTGATCTCCATCTGGTAGTCGAGACCGTTGTCGATGCACTCGCGGGATGCGGTATCCGGCCGGCCGCCGAGGCGCTCGGACCAGAAGCGGAGAGCGAGAAGCTGGTTCTCGAGAACCGTGCAAGAGCTCGCGGTCAGCCAAAGCCTGTTCTCGGCATCGCGGCTGAACTCGAGCGGACCCTGAGCGGACTGTGCCGAAAAAGCGGGTCCTGACGCCAGGAGCGCGAGAAGGACGGCAGTGAGGGTCGTGCGGGTCGACATCATCGGTGAAGATAGCAATGTCCATTCCCCGCGTTTTCCAACAAAAGCCGTGGATTAGGCGGACCCCGGACGCATACCCTGACCAAGGTTTTGACAGCTGAAGCGGGCTACGGGCGAAGCCGGGCTTCGCGGCTCCGCCAGCGGAGCTAGCCCAGAAGGATGTAGTTCGCCGCGTCCGTGAAGTCCGGCATGTACCGATCGAGCCCCGTGTGGCAGGTCACGCACTTGTTCATGTAGTCGCGGTTCGCCTTGCTGACGTCCTGCCGGATGTAGGCGCGCTGCGCGGCCGCGAGCGGGGTCGAGAACGCGGGATCGGCGAAATCGGCGATCGGCGTGCATAGGAATGCCTTCGCCGCGTACTCCCAGTTGCGCCTGTTCGTTCCGGCGATCATGTGCTCGCGCGCCCACTGGGTAGTGGTCAGCAGGCCCGCCGTGTCGGGGAGAAGCGGGGGGTTCGCCTCGGAGTTCGTGATCGCCGTGGCGTCGGTGTAGTAACGCTGCTTCTCCTGCACCAGGACGTTCTTCACGTTCACGTCGTAATATTCGAGGATCTCGTAATGGAGGTTCCGCTGGTACAGGTACCGCGGGCTCATCATGTCGACGAACATCGGGCCGATGCGGAGGACGTAGAGGTTCGAGATGTCTGTTTCGGGATCGGCGAGCGGGATCGTGAGGTTCCTGACCTTCACCCAGGTCTGGGCGCCCGGGGGCTTGCGAAGGTCAGCCGGGGCGGTCGGGTCGTTGGCGAGCGCGTCGACCAGGTTCGGAGGCAGGCGCGCCGGGTCGGCTCGATAGAAGAAATCGCCCGTGAGCAGGGTCTGCGCGTTGAGGTCGTCGCGCACCACTCCCATTGCCGTGGCGGTGAAGTCGCTCAGGCAGCCCCAGCCGGAAACGATGGGCTTGTCGAGCGTCCCCGCGGGCGGGACGGGAGGGGCCCCGCGGGCGAACAGATACGACTCCCCGCGGTTGGAGAGCGGGCAGAACATGTGCTTGATGGTGCTGTTGATGAAGCTGTCGTCGTTCGTGGCGATCCTCGCCGCGTCGACCGCCGAGCCGCCGCTCGAGATCACGGCCTGCATCTGATCGAGCTTCGCGCTGTCGGCAGGGAGGCCGGTCAGGCGCTGCCACATGAGCTTGAGCTTCTGTCTGCTCGTCGCCTGCGCGGGCTCCGGGCACACGAGAGCGATAGCGAGTGCGAGAACGCCGCAATAGTGCGTGATTTGCCGCCGGTCCATACCCCTACATTTCTATTATCGGCCGTACCGATCGGTTCTGGGATGAGTCACTCGGGACACATGCCGGAATCGCAGCAAAAAAGTCGTTGCGGCTGGCGGAATCATCCGAACGTTCGCGGCGCTTTGCGCCGAAAAGCATGCGTGAAGCTTTGCTCCGCGCTCTTGATGATCATGATCTTTGCACCGGACGCACTCGCGGCCCCGCCTGTCGCGGCGTGCTCGGTGAGGAAGCTCGCTTCCGATGCGCGCGGAAATCCTGTCGAAGGCGCGCGCGCGGCGATCGAAGCCCTGATCGCGAACCGGGCTCATGCGGTAATGACCCCCGATGCCCGCTCGGAGCGTGCCCTTGCCGAGATCAACGGGCTGAGCGAAGCGGGGCGCCGATCGCTGGCGAGCTGGGTGAGCCAGCAGAGCATGCCCGAGGAGTTTCGCGAAGGGGTCCTGCTCGCCCTCCACGACGAGCAGGCGTGGACGCGATTCCTTGAACGGGCGGGTTCGGAGGGACTCGCGGACTTCGGCTGGCTCGCTTCGTCCGAGTTTGGACGGTCAGTCGATCAGCTGCCGGAATCTCTGCGTGCTGTGATCAATCGGGGAATCGGCGAGAGAATCGCCGCCGCGTCCAAGAGGAGCGCCCCTCCCGACAAGCCTGCATGGGCCAAGCAAGGGGGGGCATTGCCGCCCAAGCGGGCGCTTGCGGCGATCCTGCGCAAGACGGTGCCCGTGGAGCGGTATTTCAAGGATGCGATCGCGAGAGGAGTCTCTCCGGCGGAGGCCTACGTCGAAGCG
>CAYZKI010000114.1:0-9064 GCA_964478745.1 uncultured Bacteriovoracaceae bacterium | reverse complement strand
AGCCGGTGGTCGAGCCGGTAGTGGAGCCGGTGGTCGAGCCGGTAGTGGAGCCGGTGGTCGAGCCGGTAGTGGAGCCGGTGGTCGAGCCGGTAGTGGAGCCGGTGGTCGAGCCGGTAGTGGAGCCGGTAGTCGATCCAGTCGTGCCCCCATCGGTCGAGCCGGTAGTTGAACCCGTAGTGCCGCCGACCGTTCCTCCGTTCGATCCGGCGATGCTGCCCGTGCTTCCGCCGCCCGAGCCCGAACCGGAGTCAGTCCCGCCGGTGCTGCCACCCGTGGAGCCGGGAGGGTCCTGCTGATTCAGCCTGCGGAGAGAGAAGGAATGCTCCATCGAGCACCCGCTGGCGACGGTCATGAGCAGGATAATCGTGCTGATCTTGGTCGAGGTCATAGGTTCGATCCCGGAATTAAATTGCGTTTGTTCAATAAGGTTGCAACGGCTGTGCTCGCGCACGAGCCATGAAATCACGGTGGTTTTCGGGCTGATTCGCCGTGACCTGTCGAATGCGCGGCGCGTCTGTAAAGACGATTTTCATGGGTCGTTTCCGACACGGGTCGAAGGCCATGTTCTCGTTGAAAATTCGCGCGCGAATCGCTCGGTTCAGAGCGGGAGCGAGTATCAGAGCGGGAGCGAGTAGGAGATCATTCCGGGCTCGAAGCGCATATTCTCGAGGATCGCGCGCATGCGCGCGTTGTGCGTGTGTGTGGTGCACTCGATCCGCGCCGCGTCCCGCGAACGGGCCCAGGACAGACAGGCTTCCGTGAGGAGGAGAGAGCTCTTCGTGCCGCGAAGCTCGGGAGCCACCCAGAGCGAGTTGACGCTGCAGGCGAGCACGCCGTCGTGGCCGCGATACAGCTTCGCCCAGAGCGTGCCGCGAACGGACTCCGGATTCGCCTCGGCCCCGGGCGAGAGCACCCAAAATCCGTGGTTGGACCGGGCCTCGTCCGACGCGCCGACGATGTCCTCGAGCATCTTCTCGAGGTAACCGGGCGCGGTCCTGTGTCCCGGGTTCCAGGCGCGAGGCATCTCGTCGTGGATCTGGAGAATCCTCCAGATCAGCTCACGTTGGCCGGGATCGACGGATACGGCGTGCATGACGCCGTATTAGCATCTTCAGCTCGAGGTGTCGCTGATGCCGTACGGCTTGTAGAACACCTCGATCCGGTCGTTCCCGACGGCGCGAGCGGCGCCGTGCAGGCGGATCGCCCAGCCGGAGCCCTGGTTCATCTGGACCGGGTAATCGATGGTGTAGACGTTGGAGAGATAGCCTTCGTAGGTGAATCCGTCGAAGCCGCTCTCGTAGATCTCGACCGCGTTGTTCGGGTCGCCGTTCACGTATTTCACGACGCGGATGGTGTCCTCGTCCGGACGGCTGGCGATGAAAACGATGTTGGTGCGGAAGCCCACGCGCACGGCCTGGAGCTCGTTGCCGAGCTGGTCGAGCACGCTCGCGACGGGCTGCGAGCAGACGTCGTAGGCGCGGCCGCCGGTGTCGCCGGCCATGTTCATGTAGCGGGTGCCTCTGAACGCGTAGCCGCTGCGGCAAGCGCGCGCGGACATCGAGCTTCCCTGGGTCGAGACCGCGGAGTAGACGCGGCTCAGCTGGGGAACGGGCTTAGAAGCCTGGAGAAGGTCACGGTAGTGGTTGGCGCTGAATGCCCGGCTGTCGCAGGTGTTGCCCGGCCCGACCTGGCTCCAGCTCGTGCAGGTCCCGCTGCCGGCGTCCGGATAGGAGCCGCAGGGGATGTTGCGGTTATAGAAGTTCGACCAGCAGAAGTTCACGCCCGAGGTGTCTTCGCCCGTGCTGACCACGAGAACGACCTGAACGGCGTCCTGGCGGAGCATGCCCGACGGGGCAAGGCGGCCGGAGAACTGGCTGGCGATGTTCGAGAACGCGTTCTCGATCGAGCCCGAGGTGTTGTCCACGTAGTCGATGAAACCCGTATACTGGTCCGGGCGGCGGAAAAGGGAAGAATTCACGCGGAAATTGGCCGGGTCGGCGCCCGGGAAGGGAGCGAGCCAAGCCGAGCCCCAGTTGCTGTCGTAGCGCGAGGCCACGACCTGCGTGAGATCGCGGTCGGTGGTGAGCGGAATGGTCGCGAAGCGGTAGTCCCAGCCCTTCGACTCGAGCTGATTGAGGAACGCGGGCATCTGCGTGCGAAGCTCGTTGCGGAGCTCGGAGATGCCTGCCGTGTCGTCCTGAGCCAGGATGAAGTCGACCTTCGGGGGAATCAGGAAGGTGCCGGGACCCTGCTTCTGTTCGATGTTGTCGGAGACGAGAAACGCCTGGCGGCCGCAGCCGGAGCTCAACGACGTAAGCGCGAGCGCGGCGAGGGCGATGGCTCCGATATTAGTTTTAAACACTCTCTGTGTAGTACGCATAAAGCACACACTCTCTCTCGAAGTCGAGCTATCGCAAGGGGGGTGCCAAGTGACACACGGGCGCGGACTCGAATATACGCGCCCCGAGCGGGGTTTCCGGGCTCCCGCGCTGCCTAAAAAGTTCACACCTGCACATGCGCGGATTGCCGGTTTTTTCAGGGCATTTTCCTAACTGTCTGAAATGACACACCCCGGGGGTTGGCTCCGGCCTTGCTTTGCAGAGCGGTCGGAGAAGTTTTTATGACGATGACCACCGAACGCTGCTGGCATTTCGCGATTCAGGGACAGGCCGCTGGACCTTTCATCTGGTCGGAAGTGGAAGCGAAGATCGCCTCCGGCGAGCTCGACGGCGCCACTCTGAGCTGGAAGTCCGGCGAGCCGGGCTGGGTCGCCCTCGGCACCCGCGACGAGGCGAAGGAGATCCTGGCCAGGCACTGCAAATGGTTCATCGTGAAGAACGGGACCCAGTTCGGCCCGATCACCCGGAGCGAGCTCCTGACGATGATCGAAGCGGGACAGGTCGTTCACTCGACGCTGCTCTGGTCGGAGGGAATGACCGCGTGGAAGGCGGCCTCCGAGATCCCCGCGTTCGCGGGTCTCGTTAAGGCTCCCGCCATCCCCGCGATTCCGGCGATCCCGGCGGTCGCCTCGAAGACGGCGGCTCCGCCGGCGATCCAGGCCGTCGGCGAAACCGTCGGCAAGAAGGAGCATCGCGGTGCTTCGCGTCGTGCCGTGCACGCGCGCCTCATCGTTTCCAACGACAAGACTGTCAACGTCGCATCCTGCCATGATATGAGTGAAGGCGGGATGCAGGTCCTTTGCGACGAGATTCCCGGCCCCGTCGGCGCTCGCATCAAGATGAATGTGAGTCCCGAAGGAAGCGCGGACTCGTTCGTCGCCAAGGGCGTGATCGTCCGCATCAGGGAGGATCGACGTGGATACAGTTTCCGGTTCGACGAGCTCAGTGAAGGCGCCAAGCGCGCGATCGCAAACGTCTGCCGCGCAGGCTGATTCGAAGCCCTACATGGGCATCCTGCAGCCCAAGGGGTTTCCCGGGCTGCCCGCTGACTGGACCTCCGACTGGGAGAAGCTCGCCGCCCGCCCGGGCGAGCCGGCGCTTTTCACCGTCACCCATCACCAGAAGGACTGGAAGAACCCGCGCGCGCTGTTCGTCGTTCACGGACTGGGCGAGCACGGCGGGCGCTATCTTCATTTTCCGCACTATCTCAAGGACACCGTCGGCGCCGTCCGCTGCCTCGACCTGCGCGGTCACGGGCGCTCGGAGGGCCTGCGCGGCCACTGCGACTCCTGGGACCAGCTGAGCGACGACCTGATCTTCTGCATCCGGCGCTTCCAGACGCAGCTCATGGAGCATTTCAAGAAGCCCGAGATCCACCTGTTCGCCCACAGCATGGGGGGCCTGGCGGCGCTCCACGCGCTCTACAAGGACGCGAACCTCCCGCTCGAGTCGGTCAGCATCTCCGCGCCACTTCTCGGTATCCGCGTCCAGATCTCCAGCGTGAAGAAAGGGGCGGGCCACCTGCTCTCCCGCGTCTGGCCGCGCGTGCAGATGAAGAACGAGATCGACGTGAGCCGGGTCTCGCGCGATCCGGAGGTGGTGGCCGCCTATCAGGCCGATCGCCTCGTGCACGATCTGATCACCCCGCGCATGTACACCGAGATGGTCGGCGCGATGGATCTCGTGAACGGCTACGCGGCCGGCAATTCGGCGTCCTGGAACTACCCCGTGCAGTTCCAGATCCCCATGAAGGAAGGCGTCGTGAGCGAGGAGGCCGCCCTCAAGTTCGTCCGCGCCCTCCAGTGCAAGGAGAAGTCGGAAAAGACCTATCCCGAGTTCTTCCACGAATCATTCAACGACCCCGAGAAAGAAAAAGCCTTCGAGGACCTTCGCGCATGGATTCTTCAGCACTCGTCTCGCTAGTCCGCAAGCTCAGCTACCGCGAGGGCGACTTCACGCTCGCCTCCGGGAAAAAGAGCAATTTCTACATCGACCTCAAGGCGACGACGCTTCATCCCGAGGGTGCGCACCTGATCGGCCTGGCAGCCGTCGAGGCGATCCAGCGCTCGGGCCTGAAGATCGACGCGGTCGGGGGGTTGACCCTGGGCGCGGATCCCATCGCGACCGCGATCTCGCTCGCGGCGCGCGCGAAGGGCGTCTCGTGGCCCGCGTTCATCGTCCGCAAGGAGCCCAAGGACCACGGCACGTCGAAGTACATCGAGGGCACCGAGAACCTGAAGCCCGGGGCTTCCGTGCTCGTGCTTGAGGATGTCGTCACGACGGGCGGATCGTCGTTCAAGGCGATCGAACGCCTTCGCGAAGCCGGGTACAAGCCCGTCGCGGTGCTCACGGTCGTCGACCGCGAACAGGGCGGAGACCGCCTGATCCGTGAGGCCGGGCTCGAGTACCTGGCTCTCGTGACGATGAGCCAGATCCGCGAGACCCGTTAGGGAGCCGTCTTCTCGCACAGCTCGAGCGGGTAGGTGAGGCTGTTCGCCGCGCAGCAGAGCAGGTCCGTCGGAGTGGAGAACGGGCCCGTGAGCGTCGAGTTCGTCGCGACGGGCGGGCCGGTCACGCCCGCGAATTCGTCCATCACCAGCGCGAAGGCGTCCGCTCCCGGCGCCGAAGTGTAGTGGTACATGTGCCAGCCGCCGCGGTACTCCAGCGGGGCGAAAGACCGGGTGACGACGCCGCTTCCGGGCTTCGCCGAGAGAACGTAGGCCACGTAGTTGTCCTGGGCATCCTTACCGATGACGACCTCGACGAATTCGTTGCCCGGGCGTTCGCCCGAGCAGGTGACTTCGGTCGCGAGCGCCGATGCGCCGACCAGGAACGACAGGGCCAGAATGCTGAGTCGGATGGATTTCATTCGCCCTGTATAACGCAGCGCGTCTACGTTCTCAAGAGCTAAGCCGACCGGCGGCGATTTTCGGCGCTGGGCGCCGGCGGGAAGAGGGCGCCACGCCGAGCGGCATCGCGTGAGAAGTCGATGATTTCCCGGGTTTTCCGGCGGGATCGGGCTTGCGCGAGGGCGATGCCCACGACGACGAGCAGGAAGAGCCCCAGACCGATCCAGAACATAGGCTCGAAGAAGATGCGGGACTCAGGCGAGGGCTCGAGAACGGCGATCATACGCCTTCCGGGAGCAAGGGCTTTGCCACGCCTTCGGGCGGCTTAGAGCACGGTGTCGTGCGCGAAGCCCGCGTCGTCGCGCGCGGGGTAGTCGACCGTGTAGTGAAGGCCGCGGCTTTCCTTGCGAAGCTTCGCGCAGCGGACGATCAGCTCGGCCACCGTGAGCAGGTTCCGCAGCTCGACCAGGTCGCGCGTGAGCAGGAAGTCCCAGTAGTACGCGTTCACCTCGGCCTTCAGCAGCTCGATGCGCCTCTGCGCGCGCTCGAGGCGCTGGTCGCTCCGGACGATGCCAACGTAGTTCCACATGAGCTGGCGGATCTCGAGCCAGTTCGCGGCGATGTCGATCTGCTCCTCGATCTGCACCGCGTGGCCCACGTCCCATTCCGGCAGCCGCTCGGGCATCCCGGGCGCGGCCTGCGCGGGAAGCGAAGCCACGAACCGGGTCGCGTCCTCGACCGCGCGATGCGCGAAGACCACGGCCTCGAGAAGCGAGTTGCTCGCCAGGCGGTTCGCGCCGTGCAGGCCCGTGCAAGCCACCTCGCCGATCGCGTAGAGGCCGTCGATGTCGGTGCGCGCGTTCTCGTTCACGAGCACTCCGCCGCACATGTAGTGCGCGGCCGGGACGACGGGAATCGGCTGGGTGGCGATGTCGATCCCGTACTGCTGGCAGACGGAGGCGATGTTCGGGAACTTCCTCCTGAGCTCGTCGGCGGGGATGTGGGTCGCGTCGAGCCAGACGTGCTTGTCGCCCGTGCGCTTCATCTCCATGTCGATGGCGCGCGCCACGACGTCGCGCGGAGCCAGCGATCCCATCGCATGGTGCTCGCCCATGAACTCCCTGCCGGCGAGGTTCCTGAGCACGGCTCCCTCTCCGCGCATCGCCTCGGTGATCAGGAAGGTGCGCGCGCTCGGGTGGAAGAGGCAGGTCGGGTGGAACTGCATGAACTCGAGGTTAGCGACGTGCGCGCCCGCCCGGTAGGCCATGGCGATGCCGTCGCCCGTGGCGACGTCGGGATTCGAGGTGTAGAGGTAGACTTTCCCCGCGCCTCCGGTCGCCAGGACCGTCACGTCGGCGGCGAGCGTGATCACGGCCCCGGTTCTCGCGTTCAGGACGTAGGCGCCCAGGCAGCGGCCCGGCTTGCGCCAGCGGCGGAACACCTTTCCTTCGGTGATGAGGTCGACGGCGATGTGGTGATCGAGGACGCGGATGCGCGGGTGCCGGTCGATCTGGGCGAGCAGCGCGCGCTCGATCGCCCAGCCGGTGAGGTCGTCTGCGTGGAGGATGCGGCGCTGCTGGTGGCCGCCCTCGCGGTGAAGGCTGAACTCGGCGTCGGCGCCGGGAGCGTTGCCGGCCACGCGCGTGAACTCGACCCCGAGATCGATGAGCTCGCGAACCCGCGCCGGGCCCTCGCGGACGCAGAGGTCGACGATCGCGTCGTGGCAGAGGCCGGCGCCCGCCTCGAGCGTGTCCCTCTTGTGCTCCTCGAAGCTGTCTTCCTTCGACCACACGGACGCGATCCCGCCCTGCGCGTACCGGGTGGCTCCTTCGGCGGGCTCGACCTTCGAGACGAGCGTCACTTCGAGTCCGCGCTCGGCGAGTTTCAGTGCGGCGCTGAGCCCCGCGATGCCGGTTCCAAGAATCAGGACGGACATAGAGCGTCAAAAGTCCCCGTTGGCTTCTTCCTGTGCTAGCTTTCTATCTCATGCGCCAGGGCCAGAGAAGGCGAATTCCCCTGACAGACGACGTCGACGCCCCTCCGAGAATCGTGGCCGAGCTCAGCTCCAGGGCGCTTCTGGCGAACTACCATGCGGTCCAGAAGCTGGTTCCCGGTAAGTCCGTGATTCCCATGATCAAGGCGAACGCCTACGGGCACGGCGCCGCCTGGGCGGCTCGCCTGCTCGCCGGCCTCCCGGGCCTTTACGGGCTGGGGGTGGCCACCTTGGAGGAAGGGGCCGCGATCCGCGACGCCATCACGCTCAGGAAGCGCAAGCTCCCGGTGATCGTGTTCTCGGGCGCCGTCGGCTGGAACGACGAGGTCGGCCAGTTCTGCGAGCAGAAGCACCTGACCCCCGTGATCGCGACCGAGGCGGACTGGCGCGAGTTCTCCCGCCGCAAGTGGTACGAGCGGGTGCCGTACGAGCTCAAGTTCAACACGGGCATGAACCGCCTCGGAATCCCGGCCGCGCTTGCGCCGCAGCTCGCGCGCGCGCTGAAGGAGCTCGCGCCCGAGCACCATCCGACGGGCGTGATGAGCCACCTCGCGGTTTCCGAAGACCCGGATCTGTCGTTGAGCCTCAGGCAGCTCGAGCAGTTCCGCGCGATCCGCTCGGAGCTCGCCTCCGTGATCCCGTCGGCGCACTTCCATCTCGCCAACAGCGGGGCCATCTGGAAATCCAGGCACTGGGACCTCGTCGACCTGACCGACGTCATCCGCCCCGGCCTCTCGCTCTACGGGGTACCCCCGTGGATGGGCGCGCCCGCCCGGGGCCTCCAGCCGGTGATGACGCTGAAGGCCCGGGTACTGACCGTCCAGCGCCTCAAGGCGGGCGAGAGCCTGGGCTACGGCGCGACCTATACGGTCAGCGGGAAGGACGAGCCGGTCCACGTCGCGATCCTCGGCGCGGGCTACGCCGACGGCGTCCATCGGCGGCTCAGCAACGGCGGGCACGCGTGGCTCGGCGGGAAAGGGGACGGCAAATCCACCCGCTTCCTCGGCATCATCAGCATGGATCTTTCGGCCGTCGAGTGCACGCCGCGAACTCAACCGGGCGACTGGGTCGAGATCCTGGGACCTCGCGTCGACTGCTGGTCACAGGCCAGGGCGGCCCAGACCATCCCTTATGAGCTTTTGACTTCCGTTTCTTCGCGAGTCGAAAGACTCTATGACGGTGAGCGCGACCGTGACTGACAGCAACCCCAGCACTCGAGGAAAGGTTCGGCTCGAGAACGTCGTGAAGTCGTTCCGCGGCGGACGCGACCAGATCCTCAAGGGAGTGAGCGTCGATTTCCCGCAGGGGAAGCTCACCTACATCCTCGGGCCTTCGGGCACGGGCAAGTCCGTCAGCATTCGGCACATCATCGGACTGCTGGAACCGGACGAGGGCGAGGTCTATGTTGTCGGCCAGCGCATGAGTCACGCCTCCAATAAAGTCAAGGAACGTCTGCGCGAGCGCATGGGCGTCCTGTTTCAGAGCGGCGCGTTGATCAACTGGCTTTCCGTTTATGAAAACGTCGCGCTGCCCCTGCGCGAAGTGCGCCGGGCCAAACAGGCGGATGTGGATCGCATTGTAATGGAAAAGTTGCGCCTGCTGGGACTCTTGCCGGCGAAAGATCTTCTGCCCGCGTCGATTTCCGGCGGCATGAAAAAGCGCGTCGGTCTCGCGCGCGCCCTGACCACCAATCCGGAAATCGTCCTCTACGACGAGCCGACCTCCGGTCTAGATCCCGTGATGAGTCAGGTGATCAATGAACTGGTGCGCAGGATGCAGCGCGAAATCGGCGTAACGCAGGTGGTGGTCACGCACGATATGAG
>CAYZKI010000113.1:8532-9085 GCA_964478745.1 uncultured Bacteriovoracaceae bacterium | reverse complement strand
AATGTTGCCTCTAGAGCCAAGCAACTTGGAATTGCTAAGGTTCCAGCAGTAGTGATCGACGGAAAGCTTGCCGACTGCTGCAGCGATAAACGAGTGGACAAAGCTACTTTGCAAGCCCTTGGGGTTGGCAAACCTTAATTGCTGACTCTGCACAAGAATCCAAATGCAAACAGAGCTCCGTCGAGCTGGGCTAAGATAAACGGTACACTCCCGCGGGACTGATCCCACTAAACGTCTCTGTAAGCATGCGGGCGAAAGTTACCGCGGGATTTGCAAACGACGTTGAAGATGTAAATCAATACGCAGCCATAATGTGGGCGGTGATGCTCACCAGTGCGAACTCCTCATGTTTTCGTCTCGCAAAAGCAATTGCGGCGACTAGTCCGAACGTCGCAACAATCTCAGATATCCGAAGATGACCTTCGGTTCGAGTTTTCGTAGAAATCTGTAAGATTTCTTGGGCCGAACATCGTGTCAATTTCGCAAGCTAACTTAGGTCGCATCTCGAAAAGCGCTCGAATAGTATGTTTCAACTTCATCGACTACTCTTCCT
>CAYZKI010000113.1:0-8522 GCA_964478745.1 uncultured Bacteriovoracaceae bacterium | reverse complement strand
TATTTAAATGAAAGTAGCGTTTCATCGAAATGCTGAACCGAGCGATGATATTCGAAACAGTTAAAGCTGGTCCGGAACGAGAACTGTTAACATTGCGCCTTTCGGGCCGTTGATTGACCTTGCGAGGGAAAATCGAGGGCGAACCCCAGTTGTCAGTTCGTGTGACCTCGCGAAGGATTCGAAATTTCATGTCGCGAATCGCCTGAAAAGGACGAGTTGGGTTTGTAGCCAGGATCAACGCCATGATCACGGCGCTGATTGCTAGGATGTCTTTGATAAGCATTGCTTTCTCCTGAGTTGGGGTGAAACTGAATTCCAAGCTGAGATTCAGCCTGAGAGTTTGATGCTCGAGGCTCAGAGCTTGCTGCTCCAAAGCCGATAAATGCGGCGAATGCTTGGCTCCTGCCACGGGGTTTTAAGCCGAGTCCGGTATCCCCTCTCGTTGAGCTCCAGGCTGACTTGCGCCCAGCTGCTTGCCTTGCGGTCTCGAAGCTCGATAATGAGACGCGCGATTTTGATCTCGGCGGGATTCACCACAAGCTTGCCGTCGATGACCCGTTTTCCAAACGGCGCGCTCTTGGGGAAGCGGTAATTTTCGGGAGACCGTCCACGCCCTTTCGTCTTTCGGATGCCCTCCTGACGAATCCGAGCTAAGACGAGCTGCTTGGATGTGCCGATCTTTTGCGCAATCTGTTCAGCGGAGTGATCACTTGTGAGGTACTTTTCGGCGAAAACGGATGAATCGAGCTTCTTGGGAAGCACGATGAACTCAATAGAATCATAGACATGGTGGAGGTTCGCCCAAGGAGTCACTCGGTCCACCAAAAAACAGAAAAGGCCGGCAAGCGAAAGCGTGCCGGACTTTTCTGTTTCTAGGTGTCTTCCAGGGGCGAAACGAAGCGTTTCGTACCGTCGAATGGGAGTCGAATGCCGGAGCCCGCCGGGTAGGCGAGCGAGGCGGGGTCGCGACCCGCGCGCGAAAGCGCGAGGAGTCGTGACCGACAAAAAAGCCGGATAGGAACGAAACGCCGAAAACCCGATTCCCGGATGCCCAGATTCCCGGAATTCCCCGCCCGCGCTAGTTCCCCAGTACCCCGATCGTCTCCGTGCCCGTCGCGTACGCGCCCGAGTCAACCAAGTCCGTGGTCTGCCCGTCGCCGTCGAGGTCGAATACGTCCACCGCGATCGAGCGCGCCGGAGACGCGGCCTGCAGCCTGTAATCGCCTGCTGCCGCGTTCACGAACAGAGCATCCGCCGCGACGGAAGAGGGGGCCTCGCCGTCATGGCCGTAGGCCTGTCTCCAGGATCCGAGAGAGAGAGTCGTGTTCTCGTTCAGCAGAAAGCTCGAGACGCGCGGCGTGGAGTAGACGTTATGCTCAAAGCGGATTCGGTCACGCGACACGGCGGTGGCGAAGTCGGTCGAGCTCGGCAGGTAGATATTGACGGCGTACTCACCCGCATGAACCACGTTGTTCCAGAACATGTGTCCCGCATCAGGCACATGATTCCCGAACGACTGCAGCCCGACCCGGTTGCCGACGAACGTGTTGTTCACGATCTTCGCGTTGCGGGCGTCCGAGCTGAACTCACCGTGATTCGCGACCCGGATGCCGGTCTGGTTGTTGATGAAGATATTCTGATAGATGCGGTTGGGCTCGGCCTCCGTGCTGGGAATGAGCAGAACCACGATTCCGTAAGAGTTGTCGCGGATCACGTTCCTGCGCACGTCGAACCGGCCGACCACGGGATCGCTGGTGTTGTTCCCCTTCATGTAGAAGCCCGAGCCGCAGCGCTCGATCCGGTTGTTCTCGACCGTCAGGTCGCCCACCCAATAGATCGTGATCCCCGCCTGGTTCTCGTCGCCGGTGTCGCCGCCGTAGCTGCTGATGAGGTTGTTGAACACCCTCTGCCCCCGGGCCGCATGGACCCGGACGCCGGAATAGTTGTCTCCGACGCGATAGGGCCAGTTGATGTTCCCGACGAGCGTGCTGCTCTCGATGGAACCGCCCTGGGCTCCGAAGAAGACGACCTGCCCTGTGTCGGGAATGCTCGGCGCCGTCGACTCCCGGATCGTGAACCCCGACCATTCGATGTAGTTCCTGGCGTTCGCGCCGATCATCGGCCCGGCACCCGAGCTGTAGGTCAGATTGACCTCGCCAACGCCCTCGAAGCGGATGGGCGCGTCGGCACGGCCGGTATTGACAGGGTTGTAGGCCACGTTGAAGCGATTGTTCGTGCCCTGAGTGACGTAGGTCCCCGCCGAAATGCGGACAACGTCTCCCGGCTGCGCCGCCTGGGTGGCGTTCGGCGTCGCACGATTCGAGCTTCCCCACGCTGCCCGACCAATGGTCGCCCAAGGAGTTGCGGCGCTGTTGTTCGCGTAGGAAACGGCATCGTTTCCGGCGGCTGCGTCAACGTAGAGGATCCTTCTCCCTGCCCCTGGAGTCGAGGTCGGCGAAGGCACGGGGCTGGGAGAGGCGCTCGGCGAAGAACTCGGAGACGGGGACGGTGATACTAAGGGTGATGGTGATGGTGATGGTGATGGCGAAGGTGAAGTCCAGGGTCTCGGTGTAACCCGAGGCTCAGGCAAAGACGAAGGCCTTGCGGCCTCTGGATCACTGAGTTGCGCCTGGCGCACGACTCGCCGGGATTCAAGAGAGCAACCGGCGGTCAAAGTAAGAGCGAATACCCCACCAGCGAGAAGAAGTGACTTCACAGGACCCGTCTTTCTCGCGACCTAACTCACAGTTTCGCCCCATTTCAGGCCTTTGCCAATGCGTCCAGGACGACACCCCCACTCGGGCGCGCTTTCTCCCGCCGTCTCGCGGGAACCGAATAATCTTCATTGCGCTCCGCACAAAGCCTCGAACCGGCATTCTATTCGCGATACACATTGGGACATGTCAGGGAAAGACTCGGAACAGAAACCCAGGATCCCGGACTTCCGGACGGCGGGTTACCGCGAGTATCTCAGGGCGCTGTTCGCGCACCAGAAGCGGGTCCAGCCGAATTTCTCCCATCAGTACTGCGCCATCCGCCTGAAGACCTCGCGCAGCTACCTGAAGCACATCCTCGAAGGCCGCCGGAACCTCGGATTCGAGAAGATCGCGGCCGTGGGCAAGCTCTTCAAGCTCTCCGAGATCGAGAATCACTACTTCTCCATCCTGGTCATGCGCGACCTCCTGCCGGAGGGCATGACCCGAAGCTACTTCGACACCGTCCTCCGGGGGCTCGACTACCTCTTCGACGAAAACCTCGGCACGAGCCCTTACTCCCCCAAGGAAGGCCCTCGCATCACGGGCCTGAACGCGCACTGGTTCCCGCTCGTGCTCCTGGAGATGATGAGCTTCCCGGACTTCAAGTTCGACGAAGCCTGGATCCGCGGACGCCTGGTCGGCGGCGAGGAGCTCACCTCCGAGGAGATCTCGGACGCAATGCGGATGCTCGTCAATCACGGTTATGTAAAGCACGAGAACGGCGAGTACCGGAAGATCGAAGCCCCGGAATGGGAGAACATGAACCCGTTCGCGCCCGAGCAGGCCGCGCTCCTTGCCGGGAACCACCTTCGCGCGACCGACGTTTACCGGCAGATCGACCGCTACCGGATCGCGCGCCTCGACGCCGCCACGATCGGCGTCGACAACGACGGCGAGCAGCGCATGATCGACGCCGCGCGGAGATTTCGCGAGGAGATCAAGCGAATCGCGGAGGAATCCAACGCGCAGCGGATTCCCAAGGATCGCGTGGTCTGCCTGAGCACCGCGCTCTTCGGCGTCTCGCGCTGATTCTCCGCTTCTTTCAGGCGGCGTCTCCGCTACTTGAAGCCAACGAAATCTCCGTGCTCCTTCTCATTCGCGGCCTGGCGCGCGCCGAATGGTCTCATACTGTAGGGATCGGGCGTGCTGGATAAAAACGGTATGAAAGGAACACTCGAGATGAAACTGAACAGGAAATGGATTTCATGCGCGATCCTGACCGCCGCGCTCGCGATGCAGCTCGCGGGCTCGGAGAGCCATGGCTTCGGAAGGCCGCGGCCCGCGCCGACGCCGACTCCCACGCATTCGCCGACCCCTCCGCCGTCCGCGGCGCTCTTCGATGTCAACGTCGAGGTATTCAGCGGCGCCGCTTCCCGCAACGCGCGGATCGCAGGAGCAGTCGTCTCGGCGAACGGCGAGACCGCCACTACGGACGGCAACGGCTTCGCGCATCTCACCCTTCCCTACGGCCGGCATCAAGTTACCGTCAGCGCGTTCGGCTACAACGATTGGAGCCAGAGCATCCTGGTCGACCGCGACTTCTGGCACGTGTATCCGTCCGAGGACCGGCCGAGCCTGCGCGTGGAGCTGGGCTGGAACGGCGCGATTCCGCCGAAGGACGCGCTCAGGGCGTTCAAGGGCGACATCTCGGGCATCCGGCTTCCCGAGGTCGGCGGGAACGGGATTCTGTTCACCGCGCCGTACGCGGGATACCCTGCCGATGTGCGCGCGGCGATGCGGGCCGCGTACAAAGCCCGGCGATACACGCACATGCCGATCAGCATCGCTGAAGCCGGTTACCGAGGCGTCTATCCGGGCTTCGATTACTACGGAAACCCAGCCGCGTTCCGCCCGTTCCTCGAGGAGCTCTGGGCCGACGGCCTCGTCCCGGTGGTCTTCATGATCCCGGACACCGTTCCGCTGAACGGAAACACGGCGAACGACATGCGCGTGATCCGC
The DNA here is from genome assembly GCA_964478745.1 of uncultured Bacteriovoracaceae bacterium. GTDB lineage: Bacteria > Bdellovibrionota > UBA1018 > UBA1018 > UBA1018 > CAYZKI01. Next base: position 3,807 of record CAYZKI010000113.1, on the reverse strand, counting down.
GACCGGCTCGCTCCGTTCATCCAGGACGCGGCGACCATGAACCTGATCCGCGTCGCCGCGACCGGCTGGGAGATCAACGGCTGGATGTCTCCCGCCGTGATGACCGAGTCGGCCCGCTACGTGAAGTCCATCCTCCATCCCGAGGCCATGCTGTACATCCACTTCACCGCCGGCCACGCGGCGGGAAGCGGGCCGGGTGAGTCCGAGTCGGGCTGGTGGGCGTCGATGATCGGCACCCTGCAAGGCATCCTCTATCAGGACGACAGCCGGGACCGCGCCGCGATCCGCGATCGCCTGGCCGACTTCACCCTGCGCTTCCAGACCGGTTACAACGGCTGGCCGCGCGGCTTCGACGTCGTCGCGTTCGAATACTCCGCCTACTGGGAAACCAACCACGGTTACCCGGAAAGTTGGGGCGTCGATCTCGGTAACGCCGCTCTGCAGACATCTCCCCCAATCCAGGGATTCTGCGACGGCGCTTCCGCGTTCTGATCAGCCCCGAGCAGTGCTGACCGCGGTGCCGGGTACGCGACCACCCGTCATCGCGGTCAGTTAGTCACCGAACTCCCGAAGCGCCGCGATCGCGCGTTCCACTCCCGCGTCGTCGATGTCCAGGTGGAGGACGAAGCGCCCCCACTCCGCGCCGACGCCCCCCGCGCGGATGCCCCGCGAGCTCAGGTGCTTCGTCAGCGTTTCCGTCGTCCTTCCCGGCTTGAGCTTGAAGAGCACGATGTTCGTCTCGACCGGCAGGAGGGTCTCGACGTAACTCAGTGCCGCGATCGCCTGGCCGAGCCTGCGCGCGCGGGCGTGGTCCTCGCTCAGGCGCCCGACGTGGTGATCGAGCGCGTGGATACCGGCCGCGGCGAGGATCCCCGCCTGCCTCATGCCGCCTCCCATGACCTTGCGGAACCTCCGCGCCTCGCGGACGAGCTCCGCCGAGCCGAGGAGCAGCGATCCGACCGGCGCGCCGAGCCCTTTCGACAGGCAGATCGAGATCGTGTCGAAGACCCGCCCGTACTCCGCGGGCGCCTGCCCGGTCGCCGCGAGCGCGTTGAAAAGCCGGGCGCCGTCCAGATGGAGGCCGAGCCCGCGCCGGGCGCAGACTTCGCGGATGGCCAGGATCTCGTCCCAGGCGTAGCAGGATCCGCCGCCGCGGTTCGAGGTGTTTTCCAGGCACACGAGGCGCGTGGCCGGATAGTGCGGATCGTCCGCGTTGACGGCGGCCTCGACCTGCGCGCCGGTGATGCGCCCGCGATCGCCCGGGATCAGCCTGACCGAGGCCCCGGCGTTCGCCGCGATCCCGCCTCCTTCATAGAGGTAGACGTGCGCGCCGGCGTCGCACACCACTTCCTGCATCGGGCCCGCCTGCAGGCGGATCGCGATCTGGTTGGTCATCGTGCCGCTCGGGCAGAAGAGAGACGCTTCCATGCCGAAGAGCGCGGCGGCCTTCCGCTGGAGCTCGTTCACCGTCGGGTCCTCGCCGTAGACGTCGTCTCCCAGGGGAGCCTTGAACATCGCTTCCCTCATCGCGGGGGTCGGTTGGGTCACGGTATCGCTTCGAAAGTCGATCATAGGTTCATCCTTCGACGTATCTCGAGTAATGCTCGGTCAGCGGGATCTCGCGGATCGTCCCGCGGAAGGCTCCCCCATACACCATCGCCTCGAGCCAGGCGATCTCGCCCGCGAGCTCGTTCTCGTACACCACGCGATGCCAGAAACGGCGCTCGGGGTTCCAGCGATAGCGACGCGCCTTGAGCAGGTCCTTTTTCTCGAAGGGGCTGCCCGCCGCGATCACCCTGAGCTGCCTGCGATACGCGTTCGCCATCAGCTCCGCGAAGTAGGCCTTGCCCGTGCCCGGATCCGTCAGCGTCATGAGCTTCAGCGTGGCGTTCACGTCGTTCATGGCGCGGTGGGCGTCGACGAAGAAGCCGTGCGCCCGGCTCAGCGAGACCAACCCTCCTCCCGGAAAGCCCTTCGACCGCCAGCGCACCTGGCGGGCCGTGCACGCCCACGGTCTCGCGACCTTCCCTCCGAGCTCGTTCTCGACGAACGGCCTGTCGAAGCTCGCGTTGTGCGCGAGAACCAGCTCCGACGCGTCCAGAAGCTCGCGCACCCTGGCCCAGTCGACCTTCCTCCCGCGGAGGTCCTCGTCACGGATCCCGGTAAGCCTGACGATCTCCGCGGGAAGCTCGCGGCCCGGGTCCTGGAGGCCTTCGTAGCTCGGGCCGGTGGCGAGAATCGATCCCGTCTCCGCGTGGTAGAAGAACGTCCGGATGGCGACCTCGATCACCCGGTCGCGCGACACGCTCATCCCCGTCGTCTCCACGTCCAGCACCGAGCCCATCTTCACTTGAGGGCCCAGCGCCGCGGCGTCGGCGGGTGACGCGAGCGCGGGCAGGCCGAACTCGCCCAGGAACTTGCTCGGCGGCGCTGCGGTGTCGGTCGATGTCACGGGCTCGGAAGTCATGGCTTCGCCTTCGCTTTGGCTTCAGGGTCCGACGGCACACGCCGTCCACCACCCGGGCCATCCTATCGAAGTCGAGCGTGTCGGGGGTATCGGACTTTCGGTGGTAATGCGGATTCCTGTAATACGACGTGTCCGTCAGCATGAGCGCAGGATATCCGAAGCTCCAGTAGCTCGCGTGGTCGGACGAGTCGAGGCCCTTGATCACCGGGGGCGCGTTGATGGAGTGAATGGGAAAATCGCTCTTCGCCTTCCAGGCCGACTTGATCGACCGCACGAGCGACCACTCGCTCGGACGGCCGACCAGCGCCACGAAGTTCCCGGTGGTCGGGTAGAAAGACTCGAGCAGGCGGAGCGGGAACATCTGCGATCCCTCTTCGTCCCGGAAGAAGCCGATCATCTCGAGCGAGAGCATGTAACGGATGGCCGTACCGGCCTCGCGGAGCGCTTTCGCGTGGACGTGGCTTCCCATCAACGGGGCCTCGAGATGCACCGGCTCCTCGAGCGTGTAAAACGCGAGCTCGAAGCTCGAGCGCAGCGAGCCCCGGTTCGCCGACAGGAGACGGGCGAGCTCGAGGAGCCCGGCCACGCCGCTCGCGTTGTCGTCGGCGCCCGGCTGATCGCCCCGCACATCGTAGTGCGCGCCGAGGATGATCCGCTCCGAACCGGGCTCGGCAAGAGCTCCATGCACGGTGGCGATGATGTTCTGGTACTCGCGCCCCTCGATCGTGAAGACCTGGCGCCCGGCGGTGAGCCCGTAGCGCCCGAGCTCGTCGAAGAGGTAGTCGGCCGCCCGATCCAGGCTCTCGACGTTCCGGAAGTCGCGCGCGGGCTTCATGGACGCGAGGCGCTCGACGTGCTTCTTGAGCACGGACGCGTCGGCGAGCCGGAGCACGCTGCGGTTCGAAGGCTCCATCACCGGGTTGACGACCAGGATCCAGGCCCCGACGCCGAGCAAGGCGCCCGTGACGATCAGCGCTCCCGCGATGCCGAGGAACCGCCTCACCGCGCCACCTGAAATTGATCTCTGGACATGCCCGGATAGTAAACGGGGAGCCCCGCTTTCGCAAAGCTCCCCGTCCATGACAGGCTAATCCTCAGCCCGCGTTCTCGCTGGAGGCCTCTTCCAGAGCCTCACCCTGAGCCGCGCCGCCGTAGTAAAGCTCGACGGCCTTCTTCAGCAGCTTGGCCTCGTACGACAACGGAGTCCGCTTTTTCTCGGCGTCCGCCTCGATCCAGGCCACGTAGCTTTCGATCTCGGCCTTCGGGATCTCGCTGATCTTCTTGCCGCGGTACTTGCGTCCGAACGGCACGAAGAAGTCGCCCGGGCTGACCCGGGGCTT
>CAYZKI010000112.1:4212-9111 GCA_964478745.1 uncultured Bacteriovoracaceae bacterium | reverse complement strand
GAGGACGATCGGCCTGAGCCAGGGATTGTGCATCAGCCACTCGGCGGCAGCCGGCGAGTTCCGGTAGTAGAAATCCGTGAACGCGCGCCCCAGCTCCGAGCGCATCAGCACCCGGTCGCGGAAAGCGCGCAGGTGCCGCACTCCGAGGGACTGCGGATCGTTGTAGGCGGCGGTGGCGATGAAGCACTGCCCGCTCTCGAGAAACCCCTTGATGCTCGCGGTCTGGACGTTCGAAAGCGTGCCGCAGCTGTTGTAGACGATCCCGCTCGCGTCACGCAGCAGGAAGCCAACGTTGTAGTTCACCGGCGTCGTCGCCGTCGAATTGGTGAAGCCGCCGACGGTCTGCGGTCGCCCGAAATAGACGGTTTCCACGATGTCGTTGCCGGAGGTGCGGAACGTGCTCGTCAGATCGAGCGCCGCGGTGTCGGCGACGACGACCATGGCGCCCACCGGGGCGAGGTACGTCGAGGCCAGCGAGAACTTGTCCGACTCGACGAAGATCTCGGTGTCTCCCGGGAAGTAGAGATTGCTCGCGCTGATGGTCGGGCATGAGACCGTGTTCACGGTGTCCTGGAACTTCAGATAGTAGGTGAGGCTCTCGGCCGCGCTTCCCGAGATGTCGTTGTTCGCGTCGAGCGCGATCACTTCGAACTGGAGCTTGACCGAGTCCATCGTGCCGCTGTCAGGATCGATCGAGGTGCCGGCGCAGCCTTCTGCCTCGTTGCCGGAGAACTGCGTGTAGGCTGAGCTGCAGATGTCGGAGACGTACAGACCGAACTCCATGCCGTCGGTGAAAGTCACCGCATAGGCCTGCTCGTCGCCCGCGATCCCCACGTTGTCCGGACGCCAGCAGGACGCGTTCCCGGAGGTCGATACCGGGTAGCACATCGATCCCCCGACCGAGGCGATGGGCACGTACTTGGAGTCGGAGCTTCGAAAGGCCTTGGCCGTCAGGACGTAGCGGCCCGATGCGAGCGCCGTCTGGGTCCGGTCCGCGTCGATGCGGAAGCGCAGCAAATTGGGCCGGCCGCTGTCATCGGCTGCCGCCGTCTTCGTCACGTCGACGAGGTTGAAGGTATAACTGTAGCGCGAATCGACGGCCGCGCCGGTATCCATGTAGACGCTCGCCGCCGCCAGGCCGGTCGCGGTCGATAGGGTGTAGTGCGCCGATCCCGTCACGGTGGCGCCGTTGCTGATCGAGAGGACCTCGATTCCCGCGCTCGCGGCGGTCGGGACGATCGCGGCAAGGAGACCTAGAAGTCCAGGGTGCGCGCTAAAACGCATGCTGAACCAGCATCTCCCCGATTTGAACGGCGTTCAAGGCCGCACCCTTGCGAAGATTGTCGGAAATGACCCAAAGATTGATCCCCTGCTCGAGCGAAGGATCCTTGCGGATGCGTCCGACATAGACGGCGTCCCGTCCCGCGCCGCCTTCGACCGCGCTCCTCGGGCCCGGCATGCTCATGGGATAGAGGTTCTTGGACGGGTCGTCCTGGACGATCACGCCGGGCTGGGCCGCGATCGCGGCTCGCACCTCGGCGAGGGTAAAGGGTTTCACGGTCTCGACGTTGATGGACTCGCCGTGACAGGACAGCGTCGGGACGCGGACCGCCGTGGGGCTGAGCGCAAGGTCCGGCATGCCCAGGAGCTTCCGGCTCTCGGCGATCATCTTCGTTTCCTCGCTCGTGTAGCCGTCGTCCTTGAAGCCGCCGATATGCGGGATGCAGTTGAACGCGATCTGGTGAGCGAAAGCCTTGGGCTGCGGCTCCTCGCCACGGAGGTAGCCTGCCGCCTGGGCGCGAAGCTCGTCGACGGCCGCGGCGCCCGCGCCGCTCGCGCTCTGGTAGGTGGATACCACCACGCGCTTCAGGCCCCATCGATCGCGGATCGGCTTGAGCGCTACGACCATCTGCACGGTCGAGCAGTTCGGGCCGGTCAGGATGCGGTCGCGCGGACGGAGCGCGGAAGCGCCCGCCTTCAGCCGCTGGACGAGAAGCTCGCCGTTCACCTCCGGCACGAGAAGCAGGTGCTCGGGCTCGTAGCGGAAGGTGGCGGAGTTATCGACCACCCAGGCGCCCGACTCGGCCGCATGCGGAACCCATTCCTTCGACACCGCGTCGGACGCGTCGAAAAACGCGATGTCGACTCCTTCGAAGCAGCCTTTCTCGAGGACGCGGCAAGGGAACGAGCGCCCCTGGCACTGAACCGGTTTGCCCTTCGAGCGGGGCGAAGCGAACGGGATCAGCTCCGATATCGGAAACTTTCTCGATTCGAGGATCGAGAGCAGCTCCTTCCCGACGGCTCCTGTGGCTCCAACGACTGCGACTTTCAATGCTTTCACTTCTCGGCTGTCCTCGGTGCAGTACCGGCGATCGCAGGGCTCGAGGTGCCGCGAATCCGCGCCACGACGCGCGAGAGCAGGCTCAGGACCACATAACCGCTCAGGACGATGAATAGGGTGATTTCAGGGCGGACCGCGATGAGGATCAACGCGAGCACGCCCACCATGAGATAGCCGAAGCTGGCCCTTGAGCGCCAATTCAGCTCCTTGAAGGAAGGAAAGAGGATCGTGCTGATCATGAGACTGGCAAGCCCGAAGGTCAGGACCAGGACGAAGGTCGAAGGGTCTTCCGGCCAGTCGAGCGCCGAGGTGAAGATGATAAAGGTCGCGACGATGCCCGCGGCCATGGGGATCGGGAGGCCCTGGAAGTAGCCCTTCGGCACCGTGTGCGAAAGGATGTTGAAGCGCGCAAGCCGGAGCGCCCCGCACGCGGCGAACAGGAACGCCGCGAGCCAGCCCAGGCGATCGAAGGGGCTCAGCGCCCATTGGTAGAGAAGGATCGCGGGCGCCATCCCGAAGGAGATCAGGTCGGAAAGCGAATCGTACTGGACGCCGAACTCGCTCGTGGCCTTCGCCAGGCGAGCGATGCGCCCGTCGAGCATGTCGAACACCGAAGCCAGGATGATCAGCCAGGCGGCGTTCTCCCATTCCCCTTTGATCGAGGCGATGACGGAGTAGAAGCCGCAAAACATGTTCGCGGTCGTCACCATGTTCGGGACGATGTAAATCTTACGCATCCGGGCGGTTATACTATGTCCGCCCACCGACTAAAAGCGCGATCCCGGCCACGGTGGCGCAAACCCCGAGGGTTTTCATCAGGGACGGCCGCTCGAGGCCCATCGCCAGGGCAAGCGGTACGGAGATCACCGGAGCCAGGGACGCCAGGGTCACTCCGAGCGCCACGGGCGTATGGGAAAGGCCGTAGATGAAGAACAGCGACCCTCCGTAGGCCTCAAGGACGAAGATAAACCAGTACTTGCGGAAGATGCCGGGCTCCATGACGAGCTTCCGGCCCGGGGCCAGGAACCGCGAAAGAAGGGCGATGAGAACCAGCCCGAGAAGCATGCGGATCGTGCTCGCGGTAGCGGGGTTCAGCCCGCGCCCCACGTAGGCGAGCGAAGTGCTGTTCAGCGCCCAGAACAGGGAGGTCGCCCCCGCCAGCCCATAACCCATGACCTTGTCCGAATCGGTGACGCTGCCCGAGTCCTTCCTGCCGGAAAGAATCACGGCGCAAACGCCCACGACCGCGAGCACCAGCCCCATGGCCTGGAGCGCGACCATATCCTCGCCAAGGAAGAAGATCCCCGCGGCGGCTGACCAGATCGGGAAGATCGAGCCGATGGCGAGCGCGGCCGGGATGCCGATCTTGCGGGCGGCGGCCAGGAAGCACGCGTCGCCGACGGCGTAGCTGGCCATCACCGAGATGCCCAGCCATCCGATCTGCGCGGCGTCGAGCTGGCCGAAGCCCGCGCCGGTCGCGAAGGCGGTGATCGCGAAAAGCGGAAGCGCGAAGATGGCGCGGCTGAAGTTCACGGCGAACGCCGTGTGCTTCTCCGCCATGACCGCGTAGCGAGTCGTGCCCACGGCCCAGGTGACTGACGACATGAAAGCCATGAACGGGCCGAGGGTGTTGAAGGTCTGTGACATCAGGGCAGTCGATTCTCTGCAGGTCGATCAGTCGCCACGGCTCGGGCCTGGCGGAAGAAGCCCCGCCTTGAGCTTGAGCTCGGCGTCGGGAGCGCGGATATAGCGCGGAAAGACGGAAAGCCCGTCCTTCACGGCTCCCGCCTGGAAGGCTTCCCATCCGAGGAGCGCGACGTAGCGGCCTTGTACATGATCCGCGAAGGGAACGGGAGGCTTGAGTTCGGGAGTCGCCTTGCCCGCGAGCTTCTTCCACTCGTCGGGATAGCGCTCGCGCCCTTCGCCGACCGCGATCCATCCGGCCGAGGCCTTCGCTTTCAGGGCCGCGACGAGATCCGCGGCCGGAAGCGCCGTCTCCTCCACGCCGCGTTTCCACACGCCGGGAAGGTCGCCTTCGGCCATCACGACGCAGTCAGCGACGGAGCCTGCGCTTCCCCAGAGGGCGAACAGCTCGCCCTTGGCGGCATCGGTCGTGGCGATGACCAGCGACTTCGACTTCTGCGAGGCCAGCCACTGCGCCACGGGGCGCGCGAGCGCGGCCAGGCTCGAGATCCCGATCAGCGGCTTGCCCAAAGTATGGGCCAGGGTCCGCGCGGTCGTGATCCCCACGCGCAGGCTCGTGAAGCTGCCCGGTCCCACGCCGACGGCGAAGAGGTCCACGTCCTCGAGCTTCCAGCGGGTGGACTCGAGGGTCTGGTTGATCGCCCAGAGAAGGCGCTCCGAATGAGTCACCTCGACGTTGAGCGAGCATTCCGCCACGAGCCTGAGCGACTTCCACACGTCGTCGGGGCGAACCTTCGCCGTCTCGTCCCATTCGAGCGCCGCCAGGACTCCCTGTTTGGACGAAGTGTCCCAAGCCAGCAGTTTCATACTCGAGGGGCCAAAAGCCCTGAGAGGATTCTGGCCATGACGTCAGT
>CAYZKI010000112.1:0-4202 GCA_964478745.1 uncultured Bacteriovoracaceae bacterium | reverse complement strand
TGAAGATGGGAAGCCGGGTGAGGTCGTTCTTCATCACGACCACCATGAGCATCAGGATCAGGGCCAGGCCGCCGAGCTGGATGCGCTCCATCTGGCGCACCGTGAGCGGGCGCCGGCGCAGCACCTCCACGCCCAGGAGCAGGATATGGCCGCCGTCCAGCACCGGCACCGGCAGGATATTCAGCACGCCCAGGCCGATCGAAAGCATCGCCATCGTGGTGAGGAAAGCGACGATGCCGCGCGTGATCGACTCGCCGGCGATCTTGCCGATCAGGATCGGGCCGCCCAGGGTCTTCACGCTGACTTCGCCCGTGAACATCTTCCCGATCGAGACGAAGTTCCGATACGAGAACGTCACCATGCGCTCGGTGCCCTTGACGAAGAGCCAGAAAGGATGGAGCACGCGCTCGGTCACCGTCTCGGGCTCGACGAATGCGAGAACCGGGGCGACACCCACCGTGTACTGCGTCGTCTTGTTCAGCAGCGGGTCGCGGCCGCCGGTCGCGGTAGGCACGATGTCAGCGGACATCCGCTTGCCGTCGCGGACCCACTGGAGAGCGACCTTGCCGTGGGTCTCGCCGGCCTTCTGGACCGCGTCGCGCAGCTCGAAGAAGCTGTTCACGGGCTTTTCGCCGACTCCAAGCAGCCGGTCGCCGGCCTTCACGCCGGCCGATTCGGCCGGGGATCCCGGAACCACCTTGTCGATGTAGAGCTCCGCGCTGTCGAGGCCCCAGGCATCCTGCATCGAGAGCTTCGCGTCACGCTTGAGCTCGAGCTCGACCGGGGAGCCATCGGCCTTCTTGAAAGCGAATCGGAGCGTCTCGCCGGCTTTGGAGCCTTCGTAGAAAGCATCGATCTCTTCCCAGCTCTTGATGGGAGTGCCGTTGATCGAAACCACCGTGTCACCGGTGCGGAGGCCCGCCTTGGCGATCCGCGAGTCGGGGCCGGAGACGCCCAGGACCGGGCCGCGCGCCGTCGGCATCAGGCCTTCGATCTCGCCGACCTGGGTCGACTCGCCGAAGACGCTGAATCCCTGGCGCTTGGACGGGGTGACCGTGAGGACCCTCGAGGTCTCCTCGCCCGCGTGGCGGACCTCGATGTTCACCGGCTTTTCCGGATACTCGCCGACCAGGCTCGCGAATTCCTCGAACTTGGTGACCGGCTTGCCCGCGACCGCGAGGATGCGGTCGCCGCTGCGGAAGCCCGCCTGCGCGGCCGGCGTATCCTTCACGACGCGTCCGACGACCGAGGCGAGCTGCGGCTCGCCGATGGCGAGGATGGCCATGAAAACGAAGATGGCGAAGATGAAGTTGAAGAGGGGACCGCCCGCGAAGATCAGCAGGCGCTTCCACGGATCGGCTTTCTGGAGGGAACGATTCTGGAGCTCGGGCGGGAGCGGTTGCTCGCGGTCCTCTCCGAGGAGCTTCACGTAGCCCCCGAGCGGGACGGCCGAGATACGCCACTCGGTCTCGCCGTGCTGGCGCTTCCAGATCACCGGACCGAAGCCCACGGAAAACGCTTCGGCCTTCACGTTGAAGAGCTTGGCGAAGAAAAAGTGGCCCAGCTCGTGAACGATGACCAAAGGCGCGAGAATAATGAGGAACCCAAGGATGGAAAGCATGCAGAATCCCCTACGTTTTATCCGAGTAGACGAATCCCAGCATACATGACGGGTAGGGCGAAAACTATCCCGTCAAAGCGGTCCAGGAATCCCCCGTGCCCCGGGAGAATCGACCCGGAGTCCTTGCGATCGAACGCGCGCTTGAGGAAACTTTCCAGAAGATCGCCCACTTGTGAGAACGCCGCGACTACGGGCGGCAGCAGCAAAGCGGCGAACCAGTTCATCTCGGTGAAGAACAGCAGCTTGTAGATCAAAATAATGACGCTCGCGCCGACGATCCCGCCGACCGCGCCCTCGACCGTCTTCTTGGGGCTGATCAAAGGATAGAGCTTCCGCTTGCCGTACTTCCGGCCGGCGAAATACGCCGCCGTGTCGCTGACCCAGACGATCAGCAGGAACGCGATCGTCCACTTGCCACCGTGCTGGAAGTCGTGAAGGCGCGGAAGGAAGAGCAGCAGGCCCGGGATGTAGCAAAGGGCGAAGATCGCGAACATGAGCTCGCGGAAATGGCCTCCGAAGTCCATCGGGTCCTGGTATCGGCGCGCCGTATAAAGGAAGTGCGCGGACAGGAACACGAAACAGCCGGCGATGCCTTCGAACTGACCGCGCAGCCCGATCAGGTCCGCGAGGAACATCATCCAGGTCAGGAAGAGCAGGGCGTAACGCTTTTCCTGGCGGTCCGGCAGGCGGAACGAGATTGAGGCGAACTCGTGCATCATCCCGAGCGCCACGGCGGCCGACAGGATGTAGACGCCCCACCGCCCCAGCACGAGGATCAGCAGGAGCAGGCCCGCGACACCCACGACTCCGGTCATCACCCGCTTCTGGAGCTCGGTCATCGACTTGGGGAGAACCGCGTCCAGGCTCCTCACGCGGTCACCACCGACAGCACCGGGGCCGTCGCGCCGAAGCGGCGCTCGCGTCCCGCGAAGGCCTCGACGGCTTCGCGGAGGTGCTTGGGCTCGAAATCGGGCCAGCAGATGTCGAAGAACACGAACTCGGCGTACGCCGCCTGCCAAAGCAGGAAATTGCTCACGCGCTTCTCGCCGCTCGTGCGGATGACCAGATCGACGTCGGAAAGCGGCCCGAGCTCCGCCGTCCAGAGGTACTTCTCGAAGGCCTCCTCGTTCATGTCCCCGGGCTTCGCCTTGCCGGCGGCGCAGTCCTCGGCGAAGAGCCTCGCCGCGCGAGTCAGCTCGCGCCGCGCGCCGTAGGACACCGCGAACGTGAGGTGCAGCCCGGTATTCTTGGACAGCCGCGCGATCGCGCTGGAAAGAGCGGCCTGCACCTCGGCCGGGAGCCTCTCGACCTCGCCGATCGCGCTCATGCGGACGTTGTTGCGGTCGAGCTCGTCGACTTCCTTCCTCAGGTAACGGACCAGGAGCTTCCAGAGCACGCGCAGCTCGGACTCCGGCCGCGTCCAGTTCTCCGTTGAGAAGGCGTAGAGGGTCACCGCCTTCACGCCCAGGCGATCCGCTTCCTTCACGACCGCCTTCACGCGGCTCGCGCCACGGACGTGCCCGTACACGCGCGGACGGCGGCGGCGCTGAGCCCAGCGGCCGTTGCCGTCCATGATGATCGCGACGTGTCGGGGTACTCGAGCCATAGAAAAACCGGCGACTAGACGGTGAGGATTTCCTTTTCCTTCGCGGCGACGACCTTGTCGACTTCGGCGACCTTCTCGTCCGTCTTTTTCTGCACGAGGTCCATCGACTTCTTCGCCTCGTCTTCCGAGACGGTCTTGGCCTTCTCCTGCGCCTTGACCTGCTCGTTGGCGTCGCGGCGATGATTGCGGATGGCGACCTTGGTCTCCTCGCCCATCTTCTTCACGAGCTTCACCATTTCCTTGCGGCGCTCCTCGGTGAGCGGAGGAAGAGGGATACGGACGACCTTGCCGTCGTTCTGGGGAGTCAGGCCGATGTTCGCCGCGAGGATGGCCTTCTCGATCGCGCCGATCGTGCCGGCTTCCCAGGGAGCGATCTGGATCGTGCGCGCGTCCGGCGTGGTGACGTTCGCCACCTGGTTCAGCGGGACGTTCGAGCCGTAATAGTCGACGTGGACAGTGTCCACGAGGGCGGTGGAAGCGCGACCGGTCCGAACCTTCGCGAGCTCTCCCTTCAGTGACTGAATGCTCTTGTCCATCAACTGCGAGATCGAATCGACGACTGCGTTCGCCATTTGCGGTCCTTTCTTGAAGATTCCCTATTTCACGAGCGTTCCGACGGCTTCGCCGGCGACCACTCGCGCCAGCGCGCCCGGCTGGTCGAGATTGAAGACTACGATTGGAAGCTGGTTGTCCATGCAGAGCGAGATCGCGGTCGAATCCATGACCTTGAGGCCCTTCTTGAGGACATCGAGATAAGTCAGCTCGGTGAACGGCTTCGCGTTGGGGTTCGTCTTGGGATCCGAGTCGTACACGTAGTCGACCTTGGTCGCCTTGATGACGAGCTCCGAGCCGATCTCCATCGCGCGAAGGGCGGCGGTCGTATCGGTCGTGAAGTACGGGTTGCCCGTTCCGCCGCCGAAGATGACCACGCGGTCCTTCTCGAGATGACGGATCGCGCGGCGCCGGATGTAGGGC
>CAYZKI010000111.1:0-9148 GCA_964478745.1 uncultured Bacteriovoracaceae bacterium | reverse complement strand
CGCCCCGGGGGGAGTTTCAGTTGAGACTTCGAGGTTACGGGCCAGATTCGAGACATCTCGACGAAGCCGGCATGAGCATCATGGAAATCATGGTGGCTGCAGGCCTCGTGTCCGTCGTCTCGCTCGGAATCTCCACGATGATGCACAACAGCACCAAGGCGCAGCGCAACATTTCCCTTTCGAACGACTTCGAGCATCGGCTGGAGACCGTCGCGCAGGTTCTCAACAAGGACAACGCCTGCATGGACTTCCTGACTACCGACGCGGGCGCGAACGGCGGCGGCTTCGAGCCGGCGGCCGTCGCGGGCGGCGCGCCTTACGCGGGTGTCGACCGCATCAGCTGGGACCCGGATGGCGCCGGGCCGGCCCCCAGACAGGTGATCATGCAGGAAACGCCTGGCGCCGTCAGCGGACTGTGGATCCGGGATATCCGCTTCGTACGGGCCGCGAACATCGGACCTCGTCCCGGTGGTGGCACGATGTGGCTCGCCACGCTCCAGATTCAAGTTCAGAAAACCGGAAGCAGCGGCGCCGCCGGAGCAGGAACGACCGGCGCTCTGGTTGGTTCGCCGATCTCCGTGCGCGAGCTCAATATGACCGTGGCCGAGGACGCGGCCGGTACAATCACGACGTGCTACGGCCAGTTCGGCAGCAGCGACTTCTGCAACGCGATCGGCGGCATGTGGCTGGCCGGATCCTGCGACGTCACCAACATCACTTGCACGGATCTCGGTGGCGTTTGGAACGCGGGCGCGGGTAGCTGCACCCTCGGAGCCGGCGCGGGGCCGATTCCGCTCGACGCCCACATCCGCGATGTCTCATGCGGTAATATCGGCGGAGTCATGGGCGCGGGCGCGCCTCCCTGCACGATTCCCGCTCCGACCAATCCGACCCAGCCCATCACCTGCGCGGCCCTCGGCGGCACGATGGTCGGAACCGTCTGCGATACTGTTTCTCCCTCCTGCACCCGCGCCGGGGGCATCCCGGTCAACCCGGGCACGGTGAACGCTTACTGCGACATGGTGACCAACGCCTGCAACGCCATCCCGGGCGCGGTGGTCGCGGGCGTCGCTCCCAATCTTTGGTGCGACACGCGGGCCCCGATGTGCGCCTCGATGGGCGGCACTTACAATGCCGGTACGGGCGTCTGCACTCCGCGGGCCCTAGGCACAGTCGCCTGCCATGACGTGACCCTGGGAGACACGGGTCAGACTTTCTGGACTGGGGTCCGTTCCGCCGGGAACGGATGCTCTGCCGAAGAGTACGTGGCAAGAATTCGCTTCGGGAAGGACCGGGACCCACAGGCTTTCAGTCCCGACAGATACAACAACTGGATCATCCTGACCTGCTGTAAGCCCTGGTAAACTATAGACCCTGCGCGACCTGCCGTCGGAATTCTGACGGATTCGCATTCTTTCCTCAATTTTGCGGGAAATTCTGTCGACAGTGTCTGCTGGGAGCAGCCACTTTGAAACCCCTGTCAGGACGTTCAAAGGCGAAGTTTCTCGGCGAAGCAGGCATGAGCATCATGGAAATCATGGTGGCGGCGGGCCTTTTGTCCGTCGTCTCCCTGGGCGTTTCCTCGATGATGCACAACACGGGTCGCGCGCAACGCACGATCGCGATGTCGAACGAGTTCGAGATCCTGGTCCAGAGGGTGAACCAGTCGCTCGCGAAGGACGCCGCCTGCAGCTCGTTCTTCCGTGACTACAGCCTGAACCTCGCCGCGCAGATTCCGGCGCTTCCCGCCGTTCCCGCGGTCCCGCCCGCCGTGGAGCATGTCGTTCCCAGCATCACCTTCGATGTCGACGGCGCCGGCGGCCCGATCGCCCCCGTTACCGTCGCCGACACCGCCGCGCCTCCGCAGGCCGGCCTCCGTATCACCCGCATCTCCTTCATCGCGAGGAATTTCCTCGGCCCCCGGCCCGGCGCGGTCGGCGGGGACATGAACCTCGTCACCATGCGCATCCAGGGCGAGCGCCGCCTGCCCAACACCGCCGCCGGGCAGGCCGGCGTCGGCGGCTCGCTCGTGACCAAGGACCTGTCGATCACGTTCCTCAGGGACGGCGCGGGTAACGCTGACACTTGTTACGCGAACTTCGGCGCCGACGACTTCTGCGCCCAGGTGGGCGGCACCTGGAACGCGGGAGCCGCCCAGTGCGACATCACACCGATCACCTGCCAGGACGTGGGCGGCACCTGGGTAGCGCCCGCGGGGCCCTGCAACCTCGGCACCGCCGCCCCCCTGATCGACATCGACTCGCGCGCCTGCTCGAACATCGGCGGCGTATTCAACGCCGCGACCATCCCCCGCTGCCAGATCACCGTTCCTCCGATCGGCCCGAACAATCCGACCACGGTCGCCGAGATGTGCGCCCGTCTCGGCGGCTCCATGATCGGAAACGACTGCGACGTCGTGACCGCGCGCTGCACCGCCGCCGGCGGCACGCCCACCCCGATGGTCGCCCCTGGCGTCGGAATCTACTGTGACATGATCACGGGGCCGTGCACCCGGGCGGGTGGAGTCGTGGTGAATCCTGGCCTTCCGACCGCGTACTGCGACACCGTCACACCGTATTGCGCCACGGTCGGCGGCATCGTCGTGAACCCGGGGACGCCAACCGCCTTCTGCGACACGCGCCAGCCGATGTGTGTCGCTCTGGGCGGGGTTTGGGCGGGCGGGCGCTGCACGCGCCTCATGCAACGAACGGGCTGCCGCAACGCGACCATCGGTGACTGTTCCCGCGGCGGCAGCGGCTTCGGCTCACGAAGCGCGGGCGACATCGCCTGCAACGGCCCGAACGAGTACATCTCGACGATCTCGGGCACCGAGAAGCGCGAGACCTCCGGCGACGTCGACAGCTTCTGCATCCACGTCCAGTGCTGCACCAACTAGCTTCTGGCGAAGTTGCGCCCCGGGTGACAAACTTGCTGAATGTTGGGCAAGGACCGCCTTTCACGTCCCTGGGCTCGGACGCTAACCGTCATTTTCGTGACTGTTCACATTCTGGTCACTTTCTGGTGGATGATTCCGGCAACGGGCTTCGGAAACATGCGGTCTACCCACCCGATCCACTCCTGGCTGCACGAGCACGAAGCTTGGCTCTTCGAGATGAAGCGAAAGACCATGGCCTCGCCGGCCGGCGAGCTCGCCATGAGCTACCTGGCGCTCACCGGGAGCCGCCAGAAGTGGTGGATGTTCGCTCCTGATCCAGCCGATTCCCACGAACGAGTAGTGGTCCGCGCCGTCTCCGAGTTCGAGCGAGAGGGCCAGGCGCGACCCCGGTTCACGGGAGAGCCGCTGTACGAATCAAGCCCTGCGGGAGCGCTTCCGACAAACAACCAGCTCAAGCTCGCCGACGCGCTTTCGAGCGGCAAGTACCCCGAAGCGCTGAGATCGTTTGCGCGGTACTGGGGGCGCGTCTATCGAGATCGGACGGGCTCTTACCCGGCGGCGATCCAAGTCTATTCGCTGCAGGGCCCGATCATACCCGCCCCGCGAGTCGTCGCGCATCAGCAGGTCACGGAGGTGCTCTTGTGGAGCGAGCGTTTCTAGCCCCGATCGACGCGCGCAGGCTCGCGGCGCTTCGAATCGGTTTTGGCCTGCTCGCATTCGCCACCTTCCTCTGGCACTTCGGAGACATCGCCTTCCACTTCAGCGATGAAGGATGGCTGACCGCCGCACAGGTCCGCGAAATCCGTCCTGACTCCGAATGGTCCATCCTCCACTTCGTCACTTCGGCGGCCGGGGTCCGCGCATGCTTTGGCGTTTTCCTCGTGGCGGCCCTCTTTCTCACCTTAGGCTATCGTTCCCGCAGCATGGCGTTCATCTGCTTCGCGGGGTTGATGTCCATTCAGGGGCGCAACTGGATGCTCGCCTACGGGGGCGACATCGCGCTCAGGTTGTTTCTCTTCTTCCTGATCTTTTCCGGATCCGGCCGATCGTGGTCGATCGACGCGTGGCTAAACAAGGGGGTCGTCGATCCGAGTCCTGGTCCTGCCCGTGTACCTGCCTGGCCGCTTCGCATGATCCAACTGCAGGTCGCGACTATCTACTTCATGAGCGGCTGGGCGAAACTTCACGGGAACGACTGGCTGTCAGGAGACGCGGCTCGCTTGATTCTGCTTAACCCGGGCTTTGCCCGCTGGGACTGGTCGAGCCTGATGAGTTATGAGTTTCTTGTCGACTACCTGCGCGCGATTACCCTGATGTCGTTGACCTGGGAACTGCTGTTTCCCCTTCTGATCCTTTTTCATCCTACCCGGGTCATCGCTCTCGTGTTTGGCGTCTTCCTGCATTCCGGGTTGCTCTTGACGGTGGACCTGCACTGGTTCACCGCGATCATGCTAACGAGCTATCTCGCGTTCGCTCCACAAGGCTGGCTCACGGGTCCCGTGCCGGCTTCTGTATCACGCATCCTAGCTCGCGTCCCGCTGCCTCTGCCGCGCTGACCTGATCCGTCCTCACGGCGGGAAGCTCGACCGTCTGTCCGGGCCCCCGGGTCACGAAGATCCTGGCTTCCGAGTAAGCGCGATCGGCGCCGAGATCAAAACG
The DNA here is from genome assembly GCA_964478745.1 of uncultured Bacteriovoracaceae bacterium. GTDB lineage: Bacteria > Bdellovibrionota > UBA1018 > UBA1018 > UBA1018 > CAYZKI01. The sequence goes on along the minus strand of CAYZKI010000111.1, from coordinate 4,593 downwards.
AGGCTGCAGGAAAACAACCGCCCGCACCACAGCGGGTGGAAGGAGCTCGGCGACCCTCTCTGCCTGAACCTCCGATGGCATCGCGCGAAACACGCCGATCCGCTCGCGGAGCGTGCCGATGTCCCCAGGCGAGATCAGCAACGGCCGCGAGATGAAGATTCCCTGCTTCCACTCGAGGTTCTCGATCAGGGGAGGAGGATACACGGGCTCGCCGAACGCCGACGCTTCCGTCAGGCGTGGGATGAATCGACATGGGCCATTGACCGCGATCGCGAGGACGCTCCGCTCGAGGGGGTACGGAGATGAGTACATTCCCCACCCGGCAAGTATCCAGGGAGAGTACCCGCGGGACCGCGTGATACCGAACTGGACGCAGGGCCAGACGGTCAGAGCGACCACCGCCGCGACGAAGTATGCCCTCTGGATCCTCGCGATCACGCTCCCCCCCTGTTTCCCAGCAGCTCACCTAGGAAATGAAGGCTCATGAACGCGAGCGGATAGCTCCAAACCGCGGCTCTCGGAAAGAAGAGCAGCACCAGCCCCAGGTTGATCGACCCGAAGCGGAACTCGTCGGCTGCTACCGTCGCGTAAAGCGCGAACAGGACGAGCGCGATCGAGGCGCCCGTCCGGGTACTCCGGCGCAACAGGAGCAGCGGAAGCGCAAGCTCGATCACGACGGCCGATCGTGCGCTGAAGCGGAGGAATGACTTCACCCACTCCGGGAGGACGATCGTCTCAGCCCCGAGCCAATTGGGCACGGCCGGCTGAAGCATCGATGGCGCCGTCCAACCGAGCCAGGAGGCGAGAGCGTGGACCTCCGCCCTCAGGAACTGCGCTCCGCCTGCGGGCGAGGTCAAAGCCTCGATGGCCAAAGCTTCTCCGCTCCAGTAATAGCCGCGAACGAGTTTTTGAAGTCCCGCGTAGAAGTAGACGCTCAGGATCGCGTACCGGAGCAAGCCACCCGCTCGGCGGGCCGGAAGCACGAGCAGGGTCACAAAGACGAAGAGCTCGAGGTATTTGTGGTTCGGCGTGAGCGGGAACGTCGCCATTACCCTGTGAAGCCCGTACGCAGCGAGAATCGCCATAGCCAACGGGAACGTCCTGCGGACAGAAGACAAGCCCGCAGCCAAGGCGAGTGCCGCGCCGATCTCCCAGCGCTGCCCTCCCATATAGGAGGCAGCCAGCGTCTGAATGGACAGGTAGACACCGAGGACGTGGATCAGCCTCTCCTCTTGAATCAGGTCCTCTTCGGCCGAGGGGGTAAGGTCCATCCGCCCCCAGAGCCTTTCGACGAACGCGGCATGACTCATTGTCTCCATGGTGCCACACACCCCCGGGTTCGCGCGCGTCAGCTCTTTGACTTCGTATTTTTCGGCGCGGACAGCGGCATTCCAAAACGACTCAAGATAGAATCGGATTCGGAGCGAAAAACGAATGCTGATAGCCCAAGCCCTGTCGACCGCGGTCCAGAAGAATCCCTCGAACATCGCAATCAAGTTCCTGAAGGACGAGATGAAATTCGGCGACCTCCGCAAGCACGTCGCGCACTTCAGCTACCTGTTCCTCAAGATCCTGGGCCCGGCGCCGCGCGTGGCGTTCTTCGGAAGCAACTCGTCCGCGACCGCGGTCAGCTTCTTCGCCATCTCGAACATCCGCGGCTGCTCGATCTTCATCGACACCCGTTGGACCAACGAGCAAGTCGCGGCCTGGCTGAAGAAGTCGAAGGCCACGCACCTGGCCGTCACGAACGACTTCATGCCCCGCACTCGCGAGCTGATCCGCGACTTCCGCGTGAACCTTCAGGTCATCGAGATCGAGAAGCGCCACGGCGGCGAGTACGACGACACCTACAGCCCCCCGCCCGAGAACCCGCCGAAGGACACCGACGTCATCCTGCTTCTCCCGACCGCGGGAATGCAGGGGGACCCCAAGATGGTCACCTTCAACCACCTGCAGCTCCAGCACGCCGCGAACGCGCTGAAGGGCTGCTACAAGGCCGTCGGAACCGATCGCATCATGACCGACCTGGCCTGGTCGACGCCGTTCGCGTTCATGCACGGGATGCTCTTCCCGCTCATGAACGGCACCACGTGCGTCGTCTACCACGGGGTCGAGGAGAAGGCCTTCGTGCCGTTCCTCACCGAGGCGAAGATCACGCGCCTGTGCACGGATCCCGCCTTCGCCGAAAAGCTTCTCATGCGCTGCAAGACCGAGGGAGTGAAGCTCCCGTGGCTCAAGGCCCTGGTCGTGGGCGGCTCCCACATTCCGCCGACGCTCCAGGCGCTCGGGCGCGAGGTGAAGATCCCGGTGCTCCGGGTGTACGGCCAGACCGAAGGAGCCTGGACGCTCGCGATGGACGACTTCTCGGAAGCGGGCGCGGAGAAGACCGAGGAGCCCGTCCGCATGAAAGGCCTGCCCGGGATCAAGTACAAGGTCGTCGACCTGAACGGCGACGAGGTCGAGGGCAAGGAAGACCGCACGGGGCGCCTCTGCATCACCGGCCCGAACATCATGGCGGGTTACTATCTCGAGGATCCGAAGGAAGCCCTGGTCGCGACCAAGCAGGTCGTGCGCGGAACGTGGCTCTACACGGAGGATTTCGCGACGATCAACGACTCGGGCGACTTCCTGCGGGTCGACATGCACGGCCGCCGCGGCGTGACCCTCGATCGCGGCGACGGGACCTACGTCGCGCCCGACTGCATCGATCCCGCGCTCAAGGACATCAAGGGCATCGTGGACGGCGCGGGCTTCATCTTCGAAGTGAGCAAAGGCAAGCAGGTGCTCGCCGCCGGCGTGGTCCGCGACGCGAATCCGCAGGCGGTCATCGTGAAGGAAGAGGACGTCATGAACGCCCTTCGCAAGAAGCTGGCTCCCGCGCAGCTCCCTTCCACCATCGTGTTCGTCGAGCACATTCCCCGACTGGTGAACGGGCTCGTGAACCGCTTCCGCCTCGCGCGCGCGAACGCCATGGCGGCCGGAGGCCAGGCCTCCGGTGCGCCGCCGGCCGCGGCCGCTCCGGCGGGAAGCGCGCCCGCGGCTCCTTCGGGAAACCAGGCTCCGCCCGCGGCGGCCGCCTCAGGGCACGAGCACGAGCTTACTCAAACGCTTTCCTGATCCGGTCCTCGGTGGGGAAAAGCCAGATCATGCCCAGACTGCCCGCGGCGATGTACGGGTAGATCAGCGTCGCGTCGTAGGCGATCATGCTCAGCACGAAGCCGAACAGGGTCACCGCCTCGAACAGCGCCAGCGTCAGGATGAACGGGATCAGGTAGAGGGACATGAGCTGCGAGATTTCCGGGCGGCCCATCGCCTTCACGCGCGCGCGCTGCCTCGAGGTGAGGACCCGGTAGATCACGAAGGCTCCGATGAAGTTCGCCACCGAGATCGCGGCGAACACCGTCTTATAGGTCTCGATCTCCGCGGGCGGAAGGTTGCCGAGCCGGGCCCAGTTCCCTTCCATCGTCTGCAGGATGTAGAGGTACAGGAGCTGGGAGAACAGGAGCGCGCCCCAGATGTAGCGAGGGACGATGAGCGATGGATTCACGGTCGGGCCGCCTTTCGTGATGGGTTTCCAGATTTCTAGCAGAGGGAGCGGTGTGTCTCAATCGACACCTCCCCGATCGGGCCGCGGCCTCGAATATAAGAGCCGCCGACATCGTATGAAATTCCCCATGTGATGATTTCTTCGAATCCGGCTCAAACCCGGCGAACACCGGGTTGCGATACTGACTTCAGAAAGGAAGCAACAACAGGAGTTCGAGCTTCTCTTCCGCTGCACAACGCAGAGTCAGCAGCAGCGTACACATCGAGCGAAAGCAGCAGAAACGCAGCGGGAAGGAAGATCGGACAGCATCTCGGCAAACAGACAGACAGAACGAACGTACTTCATACTACAGCCAGCAAACGGGAAGGGAGAGTGCCTACGGGTATTCTCCCTTTTCGTTTCGAGCACTTGGATCGCACCCGGACCGGGCGCCTTGACCCCGTACGGCTCGGTGCGCTAAAAACGCACCGCCTGCGGCTTTTTCACAGTATGAAAGGCACCCCCCGCGTATGAAAACGTTCATCGGATTCGCTCTCGCGCTCGTCACCCTCTCCCCGTCGGCGTTCGCCGACTCCTGCACCTACGAAGTCACCCACAACGAGATCTCGAACGAGATCCAGATCCGCGCCGACCGGGTCGGCACCGAAGACTGGGGCAGGATCGACATCCGCGCCGACCTGGTCCCCCTCAAGGAAGGCAAGACGAAGTACCGCGTGCTCGCCGACGGCAAGTTCGAGGTCGAGTACAAGAAGGGCAAACTGAAGTGGAAGTTCGACTCGATCTACGGCGAGCACTTCCGCGCCGAGGTGATGACCGATCCCGAGCTGAAGAGCCTTTCGGGCTTCAAACAGACGGTCCGCGTGCTCTTCGACCGCGACACCCGCGTCGACTGCCGCGACTGAGCCCGCTTTCGTGCCGGCCGGTTCTCCGCACGCGCCGAGGATCCTCGGTCCCGACGACCTGACGCCCTACCTCGAGCACTGCCAGAGGGGCTGGGCGCAGTCCGGCGTCGGAACGGTCCCGATCTTCCACACGATGGATCTCGA
>CAYZKI010000110.1:0-9214 GCA_964478745.1 uncultured Bacteriovoracaceae bacterium | reverse complement strand
ACGTAGAGCGCGTCGGTCAGGCCCGCCTTGCGGATCCCGTTGATGATCTCCGGTACGAGCGCGTTATGGGCGCCCGACAGGATGCTCAGGCCGACGACATGGACGTCTTCCTCGATCGCGGCATTGATGACCATCTCGGGGGTCTGATGCAGGCCCGTGTAGACCACTTCGAACCCGGCGTCGCGGAGCGCGCGGGCAATGACTTTGGCGCCGCGGTCGTGGCCGTCGAGGCCGGGCTTGGCGACCAGTACGCGGATTTTCTTCTCGTTCGCTGCCATACTCAGAAACTCCCTGCTTCACTGTAGCGGCCGAAGACGTCACGAAGGGTGTCGCAGACCTCCTGGACCGTCGCGTATTGCTTCACGGCGTGAATCAGCGCCGGCATCAGGTTCTTGCCGGCTTTCGCGTCGTCCTCGAGGGCGCGCAGCGCCTTACGGTGCGCCTCCGCGTTCCTCGTCCTGCGGATCTCGGCCAGCCTCTGGGACTGGGTCTTCTCGATCGCGCGGTCGATGTAGAGCGTCTCGATCGAGCGCTTCTTCTCGTCGACCTGGTACTTGTTCACGCCGACCATCACTTTTTCCTTCGACTCCATCTGCCGCTGGAAATGGTAGGCGCTGTTGGCGATCTCGGCCTGGGGGAAGCCCTTCTGGACCGCTTTCACCATTCCACCCATCTCGTCGATGCGGCGGATGTAATCCATGGCCTCGCGCTCGACCTTGTTGGTAAGCGATTCCATGAAGTAAGAGCCGCCGAACGGATCGACGACGTTCGTGACGCCGCTCTCTTCGGCGATGATCTGCTGGGTGCGAAGCGCGATCATCACCGCCTCGTCGCTCGGAAGGGCGAGCGTCTCGTCCATGCTGTTCGTATGAAGCGAGTTGGTCCCGCCCATGACCGCGGCCAGGGCCTGGACCGCAACGCGAACGATGTTGTTATGAGGCTGCTGCGCCGTGAGCGAGACCCCCGCCGTCTGCGCGTGGGTGCGAAGCATCCAGGACTTGGGGTCCTTCGCGCCGTAGCGCTCCCGCATGAAGCGGGCCCACATGCGGCGCGCGGCACGGAATTTCGCGACCTCCTCGTAGAAGTCGTTGTGGACGTCGAAGAAGAACGAAAGGCGGGGCGCGAACTCGTCGATGTTCATGCCTCGCTTGAGCGACGCATCGACGTAAGCGAGACCGTCCGCCAGCGTGAACGCGAGCTCCTGAACGGCCGTCGCTCCCGCCTCGCGGATATGGTAGCCGCTGATGCTGACCGTGTTCCAGTTCGGGTATTCGCGCGTTCCGTGCTCGATCGTGTCGATGACGAGGTTCACTGCCGGCTCGATCGGGAAGACCCATTCCTTCTGCGCGATGTATTCCTTCAGGATGTCGTTCTGCAGGGTTCCTCGCACCTTGTCCTTCGGCACGCCCTGCTTTTCGGCGACCGCGAGGTACATGGCGAGGATCACGGCGGCGGGGCCGTTGATCGTCATGGAGGTCGTGACTTCACCGAGCGGGATCCCGGCGAACAGGCGCTCCATGTCGTCGAGCGACGAAACGGAAACGCCGCACTTTCCAACCTCGCCCTTGGAGCGGACGTCGTCGGCGTCATAGCCCATCAGGGTCGGGAGGTCGAAGGCGGTCGAGAGGCCCATCTGGCCGTGCTCGAGCAGGAACTTGAAGCGCGCGTTGGTCGCCTCGGCGCTCGCGAAGCCCGCGAACTGGCGCATCGTCCAGAGCTTGCCGCGATACATGTTGTGCTGGACGCCGCGGGTATAGGGATACTCGCCCGGGAAACCGAGATCGCGCAGGTAATCGAAGTTCTCCGCGTCGAGATCGAGCGGAGTGTAGACCGGCTTCACCTCCATGTCGCTCCAGGTGGTGAAGCGCACGGGACGCGGAGGGAACTTCTTCTCGGCCGCGGCGGCGCGAGCCTCCCACTCCTTCTGGGCTTTGGCGATCGAGTCGAGGTCTTGCTTCTTCTCGGTCATGGAACTCCTCTTTCGTTAGACGCGGGCTCCGAGCTCGGCGAACTCCTGAGCGGCGATGACGATTCGCTGGATCTCGGAAGTTCCTTCGTAGATCTCCGTGATCTTGGCGTCGCGGTAGTTGCGCTCCACCACGTATTCCTTCGTGTATCCGTAGCCGCCATGGACCTGGATAGCCTTGTTCGCGATCCACATCGCGGCCTCGGAGGCGGCGAGCTTCGCCATCGCGGCTTCCTTCGTGTACTTGAGCCCCAGATCCTTGGAGCGCGCGGCGCTCCAGGTCAGGAGGCGGGCGGCCTGCAGGCGCGTAGCCATGTCCGCGACGTGGAACTGGATGGCCTGGAGCTTCGCGATCGGCGCGCCGAACTGCTCGCGCTCGGAGGCGAATTTCTTCGCGGCATCGAGCGCGCAGCGGGCGATTCCCAGGGCCTGGGAGGCGATGCCGATGCGGCCGCCGTCGAGCGTGGCGAGCGCGATCTTGAGTCCCTGGCCTTCCTTGCCGAGAAGGCAATCCGCCGGGACGAAAACGTCGTCGAAGAACAGCTGCGCGGTCGAGGACGCCGTGATGCCGAGCTTGTCCTCGAGCTTGGAGACCGAGAAGCCCTGCGACTTGGTGTCCACGATGAACGCGCAGACGCCTTTGTATCCGAGGTTGCGGTCGATCGTGGCGAATAGGATGCAGGTGTCCGCTTCCTTGCCGTTCGTGATCCAGTTCTTGGTGCCATGGATCCGGTAGCCGCCATCGACCTTCTTGGCGGAGCACTTCAGCCCGCCCGGGTCCGAGCCATGGCCCGGTTCGGAGAGAGCGAAGCAGCCGAGCTTCTCGCCGCGGGCCAGCGGCGTCAGCCATTTCTTCTTCTGTTCCTCGGTGCCGAATTCCTGGATCGGCCAGCACGTCAGCGAGTTGTTCACCGACATGATCACGCCGGTGGACGCGCAGGCCGCGGAGACCTCCTCCATCGCCATCGCGTAGGAAACCGCGTCCATCCCGGAGCCGCCGTATTCCTCGGGGACCATCATGCCCATGAGGCCCATTTCCCCGAGCTGCTTCACGATCGCGGTCGGAAAGCGCCCGGTCTCGTCGTTCTCCTTGGCGCGCGGAGCGATCTCCGACTGCGCGAACGAACGCACCTGCTCGAGAAGCATCTTCTTCGACTCATCCGACTCCGGCCATCCGTACAGCATTAGACTAACCCCTGAAACTTGGGCGATCTCTTGTCGACGAAGGCGCCCATTCCTTCCATCTGGTCGGCAGTTCCGAAAAACCTTCCGAAGGCCTGTGCCTCCGCATCGAGCTTTCCGTTCAATCCGGTGGATTCCGAGAACTCGTTCATCAGCTGCTTCGATCTCGCCACCGCGGGAAGCGAATGCTGGCTGATCGATCGGGCGAGCTCGATCACTTTGGCCATGAACTGATCGGCGGGATAGACGTGATTCACCAGGCCGATCGAAAGCGCCTCCTCGGCCTTCACCCGGCGCCCGCTGAAGATCAGCTCCTTCGCGCGCGGGAGTCCCACGAATTTCGAGAGCCTGAGCGTCGCGCCGAAGCCCGGAATGATCCCCAGGCCGACTTCGGGCTGGCCGAACACGGCTTTGTCGCTCGCGACGATGAAGTCGCAGGCGATGGCCATCTCAGTGCCGCCGCCCAGAGCGAAGCCGTTCACGGCCGCGATCGTCGGCTTGGGGGCGAGCTCGAGGAGCTTGGTCACCTCGTGACCGAGCTGCGCGAACAAGGTTCCCTGGCTCGGGTCCTTGTCCTTCATCTCGGCGATGTCGGCGCCCGCGATGAATGCCTTCTCGCCGTCGCCCGTGAGGACGATCACCCGCACCTCGGGGTTGTTCGACTCGCGGCGCAGCACGTCCCGGAGCTCCTGGAGCGTCTCGGTGTTGAGCGCGTTCAGCGCCTTCGGCCGCGAGATCTTGATGATCGAGATCCCCGGCGCATCGCACTCGAGGACGAGGTTCTTAGGCGTCATACTTGTAGAACCCGCGCTGTGTCTTCTTGCCCATCCAGCCCGCGGCCACATACTGCTTGAGAAGAGGTGAAGGACGGTATCTCGGGTCGCCGAGACCCTCGTGCAGCACGTTCATGATGGCGAGACAGGTATCGAGCCCGATGAAATCGGCGAGCTCCAGCGGTCCCATCGGCTGGTTGGTTCCGAGTTTCATCGCCGTATCGATGTCCTTCGCCGACGCCACGCCTTCGTGAAGGGCGGTGACCGCCTCGTTGATCATGGGCATGAGGATGCGGTTCACGGCGAAGCCCGGCTGATCCTTCGCTTCGACGAACGTCTTGCCCATCTTCTCGGCGACTTCGCGAACCGTCCGGAACGTTTCGTCCGAGGTCTGAAGTCCGCGGATGCCTTCGACGAGCTTCATGATCGGCACGGGGTTCATGAAGTGCATGCCCGCGACGAGGGAGGGTCTCTTGGTCTGCGCGGCGATGGCCGTGATGCTGATCGAGGACGTATTGGTGGCGAGGATGACGCCGGCCGGGCAGGCCGCGTCCAGCTGCCGGAAGAGATCGTACTTGAGCGTGGGATTCTCGGTGACCGCCTCGATGACGAGGTGAGTGCCAGCGAGATCACGAAGGCCGCCCACTACCTTTATATTGCCCAAAATCCGCGACTCGTCCGAGGCCGTGATCTTTCCTTTTTCCACTAGCTTTTTCAGCTGGTTGCCGATCTTGCCTTTGCCCTTTTCCGCGACCTCGGCGTTCTGGTCCGCGAGCCAAACTTCGTAACCTGCTTGTGCGGCCGTCTGAGCGATGCCGCCGCCCATCTGGCCAGAGCCTAAGATCCCGATTTTCTGAATGGTCATGTCGGTTTCCCTTCTCGCATAACACGCCGCTTGCAGCAACCCTGAGCGGGTTACTTGCCAATACAGAACTCGGAGAATATCTGAGCGAGCAAGTCGTCGGGCAGCGTTTCTCCGATGACTGGAGCAAGCGCGTGCAGCCCCTGTCTCAAATCCGCGGCGAACAACGCCTGATCATTCGAAGCCAAGGCCCGCCGGAGGTGCTCGAGAGCCTGTGAAACGGCGTCCCGGTGATCGATCCGGGTCAGCAGGACCTCCTGTGGCTGCCGGTGGGTCCAGCGCTTACAGAAGTCGACGATTTCCTCGACCGCGTCGCCGAGGCCGGCTCCCGTGGTCGCGGACGTGGTCACCCAGCGGGAGATCCCGAGGCCCTGAAGAGCGCTCCTCATGAACGCCACCGCGTCGGGACCGCGCAGGTCGGTCTTCGTCAGGACACCGATCGCGCGCGCGCTCGGCAGAGTCAGCAGCTCCCACTCCCTTCGAACGGCCTCCGGGTCGGAGGTCACGTCGACCACGAAAAGGACCAGATCCGCCGAGGAGGCGGCCTTCTTGGATCGGCCGATCCCGAGGTTCTCGATGCGATCGCTGGATTCCCGGAGGCCCGCCGTGTCCTCGAGCCGCAGGGTGACGGACCCCTCGCGGCCGCGGAGGGTCAGGCGCTCGTGAACCAGGTCGCGGGTGGTTCCGGGAAGGTCGGACACGATCGACCGCTCTTCGCCCAGAAGCGCGTTGAAGAACGTCGACTTGCCCGCGTTAGGCAGCCCGACGAACGTGACACGCAAGCCCTCCTGGATCTTCGTGCCGCGATCGAAGCCGTCGAGAAGGCGGACCAGGGCATCGAGCAGCGGCTCGAGCGCCCGTTTGAGCGAGGGGAGGGAGACTTCCTCGATGTCCTGGTCGGCGAAGTCGATCCCGAGCTCCGCCATCAACGCGAGCTTGCGAAGGTCCGCGGCGAGAGCCGAGAAGAGGCGCCCCTGCGAGCCGGACATTTTCTCGAGCGCGAGGGAAACCGCCTCGGAGTTCGAGGCCGCGATCAGCTCGGCCACCGCCTGGGCCTGGCCGAGGTTCATTTTTCCGTTTCGAACCGCGCGGAAGCTGAACTCGCCCGCCAGGGCCTGGCGCGCACCGAGGACCGAGAGCCTCTCGAGAACGGACTCCGCGACGAACGCGCTCCCGTGGATATGGAGCTCGAGCACGTCCTCGCCCGTGAAGCTGTCAGGCCCCGCGAATCGGGCCACGAGGGCATCGTCCATCGGACGGGCGCCGGCGTCGAGAAGCGGAGCGCGGACGAGCTTCCGCGGGGGAAATCGGGAAGGCTCCGCGCTTCCGGTCAGCGCAGCGAGGATCTCGGACGACCTCGGGCCGCTCACGCGGATCATGGCGGTCGGGCCGCCCAATGAAGTGGCGACTGCGGCTATCGTGTCTTCGCTCAGGTATGCGGATCGGTCACGCTGTGACAGGTGCATTCGGCTGAATATGGAACTTCTTATTCAGGATCAGCTGCTGGACGATGCCGGCGAGCGCGCTGATCAGCATGTAGAGCGTGAGCCCCGAAGGCAGCCAGAGCATCATCGCGCCGAACATCAACGGCATGAACTGCATCATCTTGACCTGAACGGGGTCCGTGGCCGTCATGGGAGTGAGCTTCTGCTGGAGCCACATCGTCGCCGTGAGCAGCACGGGCGTGATGTAGTAAGGGTCCTGCGCGGAAAGGTCCTTGATCCACAGCGCGAACGGCGCATGGTAGAGCTCGATCGAGCTCCAGAGAACCTGATAGAGCGCGAAGAAAACCGGCATCTGGATCAGGATCGGAAGGCAGCCCGCAAGCGGGTTGTAGCCGTGCTCTCGCATGAGCGTGAGCATCTCGCGGTTCATCGCCTCGCGGTCGTCCTTGTACTTCTCCTTCAGCTTCTGAAGCTGCGGCTGAACCTTCGCCATTTCCTTCATGCTCTTCATGCTCTTGTAGGTGAGCGGGTACGTCACCAGACGGAGGAGAAGCGTGAGCAGGATGATCGCGATGCCGTAGTTTCCGGTCACCGAGTGCAGCCACCGCATGAGCTTCAGCAGCGGGTAGGCGAGGAAGGTGAAGAAGCCGAAGTTGACGACGTGATCGAGCGTCGGTTCGACGGCCCGGAGCTGGTCGAGCTCCTTCGGCCCGAAGTAGACGCGTGTCGGGATGGTGATCGAGTTGCCGACCACCGGGAAGACGAGGCTCGCCCGCGCCGTATGGGCGCTGAGCGGCTGAACCTGGGCCTTCGACTCGAGCGGGCTCGCGTTCACGATCGCGAAGACGAAATAACGACTCGTCGCGCCGATGTACTTGGCCGGAAGCGCGGATTGCGCGAGCTCGACCTCGGAGCTCAGGTTGAGGCGGGTGATCTTCTGGTCGCTCGTGAAATAGACGAGCTGGCGGTCGGTCGCCTCGGGGTCCTTCTCCGGTGAGTGGGCGGCCGCGGAGATGAACATGTAGCTCGGCTTCTCTGCCTTGAAGTCGACGCGATAGGTGGCTTCGAGGAAGCCGCGGTCGGCGCTGGCGAGGATCTCGCGCACGATCTTGATCTTCTCGTCTTCATAGGTCCACGCCACCCCGCCCGGGATATCCGAGAGCGTGCCCTGCACTTCGCGCAGGTAGGCGTAGGCCGGGCTGTCGAACGCGAAATCCAGACCGCCCTGCTGGCGCGTGACGGAGCCCAGATCCACCGCTCCGGACTCCTTCTCCATGCCGAGAGTGTAAGAGCCGAGCGTCCAGCTCGTTACCGCGCGCTGGCCGTCGCCGATCGTCGCTTCGCCCGAGCCGACCTTGAGGGTACGAGTCTGGGGCGGACCCTTGGGTTTGGGCGCCTTGGACGCCGAAACCGACGCATCAGGAGCCGCGCCCTTCGCGACCGCGGAATCCTTTGCCGCGCTCTCCGGCGCCGCTGCCGTCGGCTTCGTGCTCGCCGCGGACGGCAGGTCCTTCGGCATGCGCGGCTCGATATAGAATTTCTGCCATCCCCAGATGACGGCGAAGCTCAGCACGATGGCCAGAACGGTGCGACGATCCATGAGCCTTATTCTCCTGAAGTTCTCGTTCTATAGCTTGTTTGCGGCACGGGATCAAACCCGCCGCGAGCGAGCGGATGGCACCGCAGGACCCGCCTGAAAGTCAGAGCGGTCCCGCGAACGAACCCGTGATCGCGGTAAGCTTCGGCCGCGTAGGCGCTGCAGGTCGGTTCGAAACGGCATCCCATGCCCGGCCCGGCAAGCGTGTGCAGTGCGGGCGAGAGGAACAGCTGATAGAAGCGGATCAGTACCCTAGCGACGAGTGAGAGCACGGGGAAGCTCCTCGCGGATGCAGGATCCGAGTTTGCGGGGATAGGGCGGAAGCATGTTCTTCGTCTTGGGTACCACGACGTTGTAGTCGTAGCTTCCCAGGATCGGGGCGAGCGTTCGGAACGATTCGCGGATCCTTCTCTTCACGCGGTTGCGGTCGATCGAGCGGCCGCGAGCCTTCAGCGTGATTCCGAGCCGGAAATGGCCGGCATCATTGGTGATCCGGTAGACGAGGCACTCCGAAAGGCGAATCATCTGCGCCTGGTTAAAGAAGCGCCTGTACTCCCACGAGAAGCGGAGCCGTCGTTCTTTCGACAGGGCGAGAGCCCGTGTGGCTGTGCGTGGCTTGCTGGCTGGCGTAGAAAAAACTACTTCCCTGCGACGCTGACGGTCAGGCGCTTGCGGCCCTTCGCGCGACGACGCTTGAGAACCAGTTTGCCCGTGTGGGTCTTCATGCGCGCGCGGAAACCGTGAGTGCGGCGGCGCTTCGTTCTACTCGGTTGATAGGTTCTCTTCATAACGCTTCCTAATGCCCGTTCTAAAAGGGTGCTTAAAAATAAACTTGGAGATACGTGGAGTAACGCGGGTCAGCGTCCGTTGTCAAGGCATGGTGCCCATGTTATCCGGGGTCCTCGCCTATGCGTACATCGCTCCGTGTGGAAACCAAAGATTGGCCCGAGCTCTGGCAAGCCGCCTACCGTTTAGTCGAACAAACGGTCGCCCCGCAGCAGCTCCAAACGTGGATTCAGCCTTTACAGTTGGTCGAAATCGAGCCCACCCCGGACTCGGCGGGCCTTCGCGTGCGCATGCTGGCGCCCAACGATTTCTCGGCGCAGTGGGTGCGCGACCAGTACAAAAAGCCGATCGAGACGGCGTTCAGCCAGATCGCCGGAGCCCCTTGCGAGCTGAACCTCGAGGTCAGCGAGAGCCAGAAGCCTCAGGCCGGCGCACCGGCCGAGGAGATCCCCGCGGAAGCCCCGGCCCCCAGCCCTCGGGCGCAGAAAGAGTGGAAGATCGAGGCCGCCCCGGATCGTTCGAAGGAGTTCGGCGGGTCCAGCAACTCCGGGGATAACAATCTCGATTCTCGCTATCATTTCGAGAACTTCGTCGTCGGAGCCA
>CAYZKI010000109.1:0-9293 GCA_964478745.1 uncultured Bacteriovoracaceae bacterium | reverse complement strand
CTCAATGGAGTTCGTGTAGAAATAGGGGCGGCTTCCCGGGCTCTCCGGCGCCGGGTTTCCATAGTAACGCCTGAACGGAAAGGCCGCGTCGGCGCCCTGGGCCGGGTCGGGTCCGCGGGCAAGAAGTATAAGGAGGATGAGGGCGAGCGTGCTTCGGCGAAAGGCCATGGTTTGAGTAAGTAACGGAATTTCCTCCGAAGAAAGTTATTTGGTCAGGAATTGACACGATGAGTCAAAAGTTCTATAGCTACACGCCAAGGAAGTCCGGCTTCCATAACCCTGTAAGGTAAGTAGAGGAAAATATGAAGAAATCGATTACTGCTATGGCCCTCCTGGCTTCGGCCACCTCGGCCCACGCGCTTGTCGGCCCGGGCACCGGCCCGGTCCCCACCCCGAACGTCGCGTGTGTCGCCGTCTCCTACGATGCCGACGGCAGCCTGCATGCCGCCGACTGCGACGAGACCCGTAACAACAAGCGCCTTGGACGCAAGCTTCTCGCGAACGGCTGCGCCGAGGACCAGGCCCGCATCGTGTCCTACGACATCGAGATCCCGGCCTGCATGCACATCGCTCAGCTGTAATCAGATGAGTGACCAGTTGATGTTGTGGCCCTACGACGAGGTGAAACCCTCGCGGGGCCACGACCCCAACGAATTCCGGATCAGCGCCCCCTGGCTGACGCTCAAGCTTCAGCTGGAGGGCGCCGATGCCGCCCGCGCCGCGGCGCTGGTCGACAAGTTCGAGTCGGGCACGCTCGCCCCAAGCGATCTCGCCGAGATGACCTGGTTCTTCCGCTCTTTGTCGAGCTATCCGTTCGCCTACGTCCTTCCTCGCCCGCAGAGCGCCTTCGCCGCTCTCGAAAGCCACTCCCTCCTCGACGAGCGATTCTCCCAGGCCGACCCTTCGCGATTCTTCTCCGCGTTGACGGAGGACCTCGGACACGAGCAGGAGTTCGGCGAACTGGCCGGAAGCCCGCTTCTGAAGCGAGGGTGGACCTGGGACGTGGACGCGTCCCTCGAGTTCAGCAGGGTTCGGCCCGACGCGGGTCATGACCCCTACACGCTGCTTACCGTCGCCAGGAGATTTCACCAGCTCGACGCGATCCAGGACAACAGGAACGCCGACGTCGTCGCCGCGATCGGAGCCCTTCCGAAAGGCAGCGAGGCGCACACCTGGGCGTGCGCGCTGCTCGTGCGGCAGAATCATTTCGTCACCCAGATGTGCGACTCCAGCCTGGAGCCCGCCCTCGCCGTCGCGCGCGGAGCGCGCGCCCAGGTCGAGGAGTTCAGGCAGGCCGAGCGCGGCCACGACCGCCTGCTCGAAAAGGCCATGAAGACACTGGTCGCCGACCCTGAATCGGTGCCCGCGCTCGCCTCAGCCCGCGCGCTGATGGAGACGCTCCGGTTGAGCGCGTCGCGGAACCTGCTCGGCTTCGCCATGGTGGTCGATATCTTCGAGCGCAGCTCGTACCACGAGGAAGAGCCGCTCTCCGTCCTGCTGAAGGCGAACGGCTTCGAGACGGCCGCCAAGCAGATCGAGGTGCATAAGAAGATCAACGACGCGGGCGAGCATGAGAACGTCTCGTTGAGCTTCCTGAAGCGGATGGCTCCCGTCGACGCCGGCTATGCCCGCGAGGCAATGCGCCTCGCCGAGATGGCCACCGTCGCGATCCACCTTCTTTCGATCGAGCTTCTAGCCCGCGTTCAGGCGCGAGCTCAGGGCGCGACGCGCGTATAGATCTCGTCGAGGGTGGACGGGGTCCTGGTCCCGCCCGGGACGAAGTCCGCGCCGCCCGAGGTGTGCAGGCGGATCTGACCCGCGGCGGGAACCTCGGCGTAGTAGTCCATCACGTAGGCTCCGGCGGCCATCCGCTGCCTGCGGAACTCCTGGCAGGCCGAGTCGCCGCTCGAGGCATGGAGATCGTCGAGAAGCGTGACCTCGCTGATCTGGACGATGATCACGTGGGTCGCGAACTCCGTGTAATAAGAGCGCGCCTTCGAGCTTCTCGCGATGACCTCGCTGATCTTCCCTTTCTCGACGAAGTTGCAGGTCGTGGGGTAGGGGATCGCGCCGCCCGCGGTGCCCACCTGCCGGTACTCGCGGTGCTCGAAGCTCCCGTCGGAGGCGATGACCAGGGACTCGCGCCGGTTCTCGTCGCGGAAGGTTCCCGTCCACTTCGAGAGGAACTGCCGGGTGATCGGATCGCCATCGAGCTCGAGAGGCTGCTGCGAGGGATTCATGTCCTTTCCGCAGGAGGAAAGGGCGACCGAAGACAGGGCAAGCACCGCGACGAAGAGATGTCTCATGAGTCCGAGTCTATCCCTGATCCCGGAGGGATCAAGACCGGCGTGAGCGAGACGGGGTCTTTCGCGACGCATGAAATGTAGCCGCACGTTGGGTACTCGAGGTCTGCGAGCATGGCTTTTCGGTCAGGCCGCAGTCCGCGTCTTTGGTCGAAGCGTTTCGAGCCGGCTGGCCGGCTAAGCGCTCTTCCGGCGGATGATCTCTTCCGGGATGATGGTCCCGGCGGGGTCGGCGTCCCGCTTGTTCTCGGAGGTCATCACCGGAGCGTTGATGCCGAGGAAAGCGCTGACGAGGCAGATCATGAACGCCATGAACATGACCAGTCCGAAGGACGCGTACCAGGCGCCATTGACCAGGCCGACCACGGTGGTCGCCGCCGCGGCGAGCGCCAGGGCTCCGAAAATGAGCTTCGAGAAAGTGACTTCTTTCAGGTGATATTCACGCATGGATTCCCTCTTCTCGGGTACAGAATGAGCAGGGACCGTGCCGCCGGATTTCCCAATGGAATCAATGGCCGCCTGGTCGCGCCGCGGACAAAAAGTCCCGTGCATCGGCCGATTTGTCGGCCGCGGGACTCGTGGTACTCAGGGGGAATATGGAACTCGAGCTGACAGCTGATCCTCAAAACATCTTCTATCGGTGCGTCGAGGACTCGAGCGAAGCGATCATGATCAGCGACCGCAAAGGGCGCCTGGTCTACGTGAACCCGGCGTGGAGCCGGATCTACGGGTTCTCCAAGGAAGAGGCGGTCGGCCAGACGCCGAGGCTCCTGCACTCCGGCATGCAAAGCGACGAGTTCTACGCCGAGATGTGGGCGAAGATCCTCGACCCGAAAGTGGCGGCCTGGAAAGGCGAGCTCATCAACAAGTCGAAGGACGGCACCCTCGTGCCGGTGTTCCTGACCATCACGCCGTTCCGCGACCGTGGAACGGGAGAGATCCTCGGGCACATGGGCATCGCCGTGGACATCTCGCAGAGAAAGGAGCTCGAGGCGAAGGTGGCCCATCAGGACCGCCTGGCGTCCATCGGCCTTCTCGCGAGTGGCCTCGCGCACGAGATCGGGACTCCGCTTGGAGTGGTGCGCGGGCGCGCCGAGATGATGATGATGCGCGCGCCGGACGAGGTCTTGAAGAAGAACCTGGGCGTCATCACCTCCGAGATCGACCGGATCTCGAAGCTGATCCGCTCGCTGCTCCGGGTGAGCCGCAGCTTCAGCGACGTGCAGATGGACAACATCAGCCCGCTCGAGGTGGCCAACGAGGTCATCCTCCTGGTCGGCCAGAACCTGCGCGAGGATCAGGTGGAGATCCGGATCGACGTCCCCGAGGACCTGCGCATCTACGCGGACTTCGGAAGGCTCGAGCAGGTGTTCCTCAACTTCATCATGAACTCGGTGCACGCGATCCGTAAGGCCAAGGCCGCGGGCCCGCAGCGCCCTCACTACCTTCTCATCTCCGCGCGGAGGATCTCGGCGAGCCACGCCGAGGTACGGGTCGAGGACACGGGCTGCGGCGTCGCTCCCGAGAACATGGGCAAGCTCTTCAAGCCGTTCTTCACGACCAAGGACGTGGGCGAGGGAACCGGGCTGGGCCTGGCGATCGTGGCTCAGCTGATCCGCGAGATGGGCGGGGAAGTGGGCGTCGAGAGCACGCTCGGCAAGGGAACGACCTTCAAGCTTCTCTTCGCGCTCCCGAAGGCCTGATCACTCACTCCTTGTCGAACTCGGCTTCGGCTCCGCCATCGGCCTCTTCCGGCGCGTTCTGGTCGATCAGGCCGTACTCGCGCTCCTTGCGGTAAAGGGTGCGGCGGTTGATCCCGAGGATCTGCGCGGCCTTGTCCTTGCGCCCGGCGGTCTTCTCGAGGACCGTCATGATGTAGCGCTTCTCGAGCTGCTCGATGGTCGGGAAATCCTCCGTGGCCGTGCCGAAGAACTGCTCGGCGCTCGCGGTTTCCGGTGACGGGATGTCGCCCTCGTCGATGAGGGCGTTGGTGGCGAGCACGACCGCGCGCTCGACGACGTTCTCGAGCTCGCGGACGTTGCCGTCCCAGCGAAGCCCGACGAGCTTGCTCATCGCGCGCTTCGTGAAACCGCGGACGCGGAGGTTGTTCGTCGCCGCGTACTTCTTCAGGAAGTGCTCGGCGAGAAGGGGGATGTCCTCCTTGCGGTGGCGCAGGGGCGGGATCACGATCGGGATCACGCTGAGGCGGTAGTAAAGGTCCTCGCGGAAGCGGCCTTCCTTGATCGCGGCCTTGAGATCCTTGTGGGTGGCGGCCACGATGCGGACGTCGACGGGCTTGTCGATGTTCTCGCCGACGGCGCGGACTTTCTTCTCCTGGATGACGCGCAGGAGCTTCGACTGGAGCTGGACGTTCATGTCGCCGATCTCGTCCAGGAAGAGCGTGCCGCCGTCAGCCTCCTCGAACAGGCCCCGCTTGCGCTGGATCGCTCCCGTGAAGGATCCCTTGGCGTGGCCGAAGAGCTCGGACTCGAGAAGGGTTTCCGGGATCGCGGTGCAGTTGATCGCGATGAAGGGCTTCTTGGCGCGGACTCCGCTTTCGTGGATCGCGCGGGCCACCATTTCCTTGCCCGTGCCGCTTTCGCCGGTGATCAGAACGTTCGCCGTGGCCTGCGAGACACGGTTCACGAGGTCGAAGACGGCCTTCATCCCCGAGCTCTTGCCGACGATCCCGCTCATGGACCACGCGCGCTTGACCTCCTGGCGGAGCGCGGTGTTGTCGCGCTGGAGCTTCCGGTGCTCCATCGCCCGCTCGACGTTGACGGCCATCTCGGCGAGCTTGAAGGGCTTGACGATGTAGTGGAAGGCGCCCCGTCGCATCGCCTCGATGGCGGTCTCGATGCTTCCGAAGGCGGTGATCAGGATGATCGGGATCTCGGGGCGGATGGCCTGCACCCGGGTGGTGAAGTCGAGGCCGTCGATCTGAGGCATCTTGATGTCCGAGATGATCAGGTCGATGTCGCCGTCCTCCTTCTCCGGAGAAAGCAGGCCTTCGGGGCCCAGGGCCTTCAGGGCCTCGGTGGCCAGCGGGAAGGCGTTGACGCGGTACCCTTCGGCCGTGAGGAAGTGGTCGAGCATGGAGCGCATCTCGCGGTCGTCGTCGACGATGACTATCTTGCCTTTGATCTCGTACATTCCCGGAATCCTCTCCCGCTCACCCCTGGGTGAGCTACTCTGTCTCTCGAATGAGACAAATAGTCTCACCTTAGCCTGAATTCTCTCCGAATCCACGCTATTCGGGGCCTCTAGAGCAGGAGCTATGCCATGCGACCTATCGGTCGCTCAGAGCGGCTTCTTCTGGGCGGGGTCGATGCCCTCGGGCTTCGAGAGCCGGTCGAGGTCCTCGAGCCTGAGCCGGACCTCGAGGGGAATGTCCATCCCGCCGCTGCCGGTATACCCGTCGTAAACGCTCTGCTCGTAATGCCTGAAGCATTGGCGGGCGATCTCGGTGTGAGGCGCCCTCTTGATGCAGCTCACGTAGTAGGACTCGTGAAGGTCCCAGAGCATCAGGCCGTCGAGCACCTCGTAAGAAAGGCCGGCGAGGTAGAGCGCTTCGGTCGCGTGCTTCCCGTTGGGCGCGAACGACATGAGGTCGTGGACCGCGGCGCTCGCCCGGAGGTACAGCACGTCGGCCGAACGGTCGGCGGGGTACTTCTGGAGGGACTTCGCCTCGGCCATGAGCTTCACGGCTTTCGCGTAGAAGCCTTCCTCGGTCATCGCCTTCGTCGAAGGCTCGGCCTTCCAATCCTTGATGCTCTTGGCCCATTGCGTGGCCTGCTCCTTCAGGAAGAAAGGCGCTTTCGGCGTCGAGTTCACCTTCTCGGCGATGCCGAGCGCGCGATCCGGATCCTTTTTCACGCGGACGGCGATCGCAAGCCCGGTGCGGACGGCCTCTTCCCATTCGAAGGGGCGGGTCTGCGCGTTCTTGGAGTCGCCGATCACGCGCTCATACTCCTCCAGGGAGCGGTCGAACTGCCGGGTCGCAGCGAAGAACTCGGCCTTCTCGTTCCCGCTCAGGGCCTGAAGCGCCGAATCCGTCACCGACGGGGTCAGGCTGGGAGCGCCGCTGCGGGTGTGGCAGGCGATGCAGTAGCTCGTCATCGAGCGGAGGACGCCGCGCGCGTACGAGCGGTGGCCGTTCTTGAGGTTCTTGTAGGCGTGCTGGGCTTCCTGGTCGAACTGGCTCGAGATGATCGGGATGGTGGGGTCGGAGTCCGGCGACTTCGCGGCGGGAGCCGCCGGATCCGAGGGCTTCAGATCGTGAGCGAGCTTCGAGAGAAGCAGGGCATTCTGTTCGATGCGCTTGAAGTTCCTCGGATCCTCGAAGCGCTTGTCGCTGCTGAGGTCCACCAGGAGCTCCTGAAGGGCTTTCTGAAGGCCCTTCATCTTCTGTGACCAGTTCTTCTGGTCCTTCTTCTCGGCCTTCTCGGCAAAGGCGACCCCGCCCGTTACGGGCAAGGATGCCAGTACCCATCCAGCGACAACCGCGACAGCCCACTTCCCCCGAAGATTCATTTAGTTTCTCCTACCCAGGACGTTTTCAGGAGCCGGCTTGTAGAACGCCTCGAGCGTCTCACCGAGCACGCGGAGAGCGTCGACAGCGGTGAAGATGCCGACGATCTTGCCGTTCTCCTGTTGGATGATCGCACTGCCGTACTTGTGCTCGGCCATTTCCAGGACCACGCGGTCAAACGGGGTCTCCGGCGAAACTGTATAAGGATCCGTCGTCATCACTTCCTCGACGGTGAGCTCGCCCGCGCCGGTGAAGCCCGATGCGAGCTTGACGTCGCGATCGGTGATCATGCCCACGAGCTTGCCTCCGTCCTGGACGGGGAGGTGGCGGATCTTGTGCTCGCGCATCATCGCGAGGGCGGTCTTGATAGGGATGTCACGGCCGATCGTATGCGGCATCGGTGTCATGAATTTCTGGATCTGCGGCATCTGTTTCATGTCTGAAGTCTCCTCTTGGCCCCTGAGTAGAGCAGCATTCAAGCCAAGCAGGCTGTTCTCACCGGTATTGCGAGATCCCTTTGGAACTCTACCAGATTTTGTTTCCCGTCCGCTCGGCCTGTGGCCGGTGAGACAGCATTTTCCGGGACGTAATGTCTCGCGGCGCGCTTGAACTGTCTCAACCAGGCTTTGACCCGGACCTGTATGTCGCTGATTCGACGAGGCAATTTATTGGCACGCTCGCTGCTCTAGGGTGTCTCCGTAGCAGCTGTCCCACCCACTACGAGAGAGAAGAGCTTATGAAAAAGAACCTCCTGCTGTTGGCCACCGCTTCGGCCCTGACGATTTTCTCGGCGACCGCGTTCGCGAACAATGTCCCGAACCTGCCGCACCTGATCACGATGTCGCCGCAGAACATCTTCGCGCCGCCGGGCTTCGACGACAATGACAACGTCCAGATCACGCTCGCGGGCGACCTTCCGAGCACCTGCTTCAAGGCCGGCCCCGCGACCGCCACGGTCGATCCGGTCGCGAAGACGATCCGGATCAAGAACGAGAACTACACCTACTCGAGCTGTTGGTGCCTGTTCCTGAACATGCCTTACTCGAAGACGCTCGATCTCGGCCCGGTCGCGGCCGGCGCCTATGACATCCTCACGGAGCAGTCCGACGGCACGCTCGCGCTGAAGGGAAGCCTGACGGTCGCGCACAGCACATCGCCCGAGCCGGATGACTATCTCTACGCGCTCGTCGAGAGCGCCACGATCGACGAGCCGGCGCCGGGAGCCCCGAAGGATCTCATGCTGAAGGGCAAGATCCCGAGCGGCTGCCTCAAGCTGAAGACGGTCCAGGTGCTGGCCCGCGTTCCCCAGATCATCGAAGTGCTGCCGATCATGGAGCAGGTTCCGGCTCCGTGCAACGCCTCGGCGGTGAGCAGCTTCGAAACGAGGCTCGCCCTTCCGAAGACGGTGACGGGCACGTCGCTGATCCACGTTCGTTCGCTGAACGGCCAGGCCGTGAACCTGGTCACTGACCTCTGATCGAAGGAGACTCGCATGGACACGGTATCGGGAAGACCGCTGAAGGTTCTTTGGGCAGTCGACGCGTTCGATGATTTCGCCGAGGGAATGAAGACCCAGGTTCAGGTTCTTCAGGACCTGGCGGCGCGCCACCCGATCGAAGTGAACCCGGTTCATGTGCTCAGCCCCGGCGAGCTCGGCGTCTCCGTCGAGTTCGCCGGGCCCTGGTCGGATGTCTACACCCCCGCCGCGCGGAAGACGTTGGCCCAGAAGCTCAAGGACGTTTCGATTCCCGGGATGAAAGAGCCCGAGATCCTCATCCAGAACCGGGTGTCCCTGAGCAGATCGGTCGACGTCTTCGCGCGTTTCGCCTCGAGCCTGTCCTACGACCTCATCGTCGTCGGCAGTCATGGTCGCAAGGGCCTCAGGCGCCTCATGCTGGGAAGCTTCGCCGAGCAGCTCCTGCTCCAGTCGAAGGTCCCGGTGCTCGTCGTCGGCGCCCATGCCCACCGTTGGGAGGACGGCCCGGTGCGCGTCCTGCTCCCGAGCGATTTCGAGAACCCGCACTCGCCGCTTTTTCCGCAGGTCTTCGCCTTCGCCGACTTCCTGACGGCGAAGATCATCCTGCACTCCGCCGTCCCGAAGCCCGTCGACGCGGTTTTCCAATCCGGCGTGTACATGTATCCGGCGGGCTGGGTGCCGGCGCCCGTTTACCTCGAGGAGGAAGCCCAGCGGCAGACGCAGGCCGCGACGCGCGTCATGGAGCGCGCCAAAAAACGTCAGCTGGATTGCGACCTTATTATTGACGACCGGGCCGCTTCGGTGGTCGATTCGATCCTGACCCAGGCGAAGGAAACCCGGGCGGGCCTCATTGCCATGGCCGCGCAGAGCGGCGCCGTCGCGACGACCTTGATCGGAAGCGTCACGAGGCAGGTGGTGAGAGAGGCGCCGTGCCCGGTACTGGTTTTCCGCCTGGAAACGAAACCGTAAGCTCCGAAGGAGC
>CAYZKI010000108.1:5792-9369 GCA_964478745.1 uncultured Bacteriovoracaceae bacterium | reverse complement strand
CAGACGGTACAGGTCTCGCCCGAGGCGAAGAAGGCGCGCGAAGAGCGGCTTTCCGAGCTCAAGCAGACCGCGCGCGAACTGAAGCAGCTGGCTCGGACGCCGATCTCGAAGCTTTTCGAGAGCTGACGGAGGCGCTCTCGCTAGAGAGTCTTCTCCATATTCACGTTGGTCGTACGGTAACCCAGTTTCTCGTAGAGGTTTCTCGCCGCCTGGTTGTGACCGAATACGTGCAGGCGGATCGTGCTGAGTCCCTGTCGGCGGACTTCGTCCTCGAGGAGACCCATGGCCCTCCGTCCATGGCCTTTGCGGCGCGCCTCCGACGAAAGCCAGATCTCGTAGAGATAGGCCTCCTTGCCGCCGGCGCCCCGCTCCCGGATGGCCCACCAAAGCATTCCCACGGGGTTCGCGGTCGTGTCTTCGACGAGACTGTAGAAGAAATGGTCTGGGGAAGCGTACTTCTCGGGGAGGGTGTTGAAAGCGGCTTGCGCGATCTCGAGAGCCTCATGCTCGGTCCAGCCTTCGGCGATTCGCTTCTGCTCGGCGTATCGCGGCAGCGCCTCGGCGACGTAGAGGCTCAGCTCATTCAGCGTCATTCGGCGGAGTGAAAGCATGGCAGTCATGAACTCCTGGATTTCCGGAGCGCCTCGACGATAGGCTTCGCGAGGTTTTCCCCGAGAAGGCCTTCCATCTGCGTGATCAGGCCGGGGCTCGTGAAGTTGGAGTCGGTGACCTTGCCTTCGATGAGATCGACGGCGGCGAGGCGGATCTTCCGCCTTTTCATCAGGGCGCCGATCTTCGTCGCGGCCTTCTTCTCGGCGGCTGTGAGCTCGGCCTGCGCGAGGCGGCTGCCCCGGTCGATGTTCACGCGGAAGTCGCCCTCGAGCGGGAGCTTCCTCGCGTGCGCGAGGAGTTTTCCGTCCAGGAACCAGAGCCGGGTCTCGCCCTGGGCGATGCCGGGGAGGAACTCCTGGAGCAGGACCGGGGTGGTGAAGCCCCTGGTCGCGGCGGCGAGCTTTTCGCGGACGACGGTCTCGTCCTGGTTGCCGAGATCGATGAGCTCGATTCCCTTGCTCTGCGCCTGGTGAAGGGGCTTCAGCACGCTTTTCCCCGCATGGCGCGCGAAGCGGCTCAGCGTCTCCCACTGGCTGGCGACCACGCCCGAGGGAAAGAGCTCCGGCAGCTCCGAGCCCAGGAATTTCTCGCTGTCGAGCGCGAGCACGTCGGCCGGGTTCACGATGCGGGACTTCTTCCCGCGCGTGGCGAGCGCGAGCAGCTGAAGCGGGTGCAGATAGGCATGGTCGACCGGCGGATCGGTGCGGTACACGAGCACGTCGAACTCGGAAGGGTCGTGGGCGCCGGCGGCGGAGAGGGTGAAGGACTCCTTCGCGCGGCCCGGGAAGACGCCTTCGATCTTCCTGGCCTCGAGCAGGACCTTGCCCTGATCGAGACGGATCGAATGATGGGACGCCCAGTAGGATTCAGCGCCCTGCGCGAGCGCCTCCTCGGCCAGGCGAAGCGAGGTGTCGCGCGGGTGATCCAGGGTTTCCCAGGGGTCCGTGACCCAGAGTAGCTTCATGGCTCGCTCGTTACCCGCCGCCACGGCCGGCCTGGCCGAGCTTCGAGAGAACCTCTTCGGAGATGCGCACGAGCGGCTGGGCGTGCGCGCCCCAGACCGAGCTCAACGCGTCCGCGGCGGACCTCAGCCCTCGCGCCGTTTGATCGGCCGCTTTCTCGCGGCTGACGTAATACAGGATGTGATCCGGCTCCCAGGCGCTTCCCTGGTCCTCGAGATCGTCGGCGACCTGGAACGCAAGGCCGAGCTCCTGCGAGAACTTGAGCAGCGCCGAACCCGAGGCGCCATCGGACGCGACGCCCGCGAGATCGGCGGGAACCATGACCGAGGCTTCGAAGAGCGCGCCGGTCTTTCCCGCGAAGACCGTCTTCAGATCGGAAAGGGAAGAGCCCTCGCGGAGCAGGAGCTCAGCTGCCTGGCCCCCGATCACGCCCGGGGCGCCGGAGGCCGCCAGCAGGCGCTTCAGGCCGGCCTGGAGGTGCTCCGGCCGGACGGAAGGCGCGGCGTCGAGAAACGTCGAGACGGCGAGCGGGATGAGCGCGTCGCCCGCCAGCAGCGCGAGCGCTTCGCCGAACTTCTTGTGATTGGTCGGGAGCCCGCGCCTCAGGTCGTCGTCGTCCATGCACGGAAGGTCGTCGTGGATGAGCGTGAAGCAATGGATCATCTCGATCGCGATCGCGGCCGGGAGAACCGCAGTTGCCTTGAGCCCGACGACCTCGGCGGTCGCGTGCATGAGCCGCGGGCGGATGCGCTTGCCAGGCGAGAGAAGGCTGTAGTGAATCGATTCGACCAGGTTCTGGGGGGACCCCTTCGAGTGCCTCCGGAGGGCCTGGTCCAGCTCGCGCTCGAAGTCCGCCGCGTGGAAGCTCACCGGCCCGCTCCCGCGGGCATCGGCATGACGGCGTTGAGCGGGCCCTCGAAGTTCACCGCGTAGCTTCCATCCGGGCGCTTGCCCGGGGAGAGGATCGCGTCGATGAGGAAGATGTCCTTCTTGATGTTCTCCGAAAGCGCGAACGTCGTCTTGAGATTCAGCCTGCTCGACATCCACTGGCGGCTCAGTGCGATGTCGCCGCTTCCCGAGCCGCGGATGTCATCGGTGGCGTTGCCTTCCTTGCCGAGACGCAGGGTCTCGATGTTGGCCTTGCTCTTGTCTATTGTGACTCGCGCCCTGCCATCGGAGATGGAGAGGCGCTGCGAGATCTTCAGGCCCATGATGGTCTGGGGCTCGATGTAGAAGTTCTCGAGCTTGAGATCGATGTCGCCCACGAGCGTGCTCGGCACGTTGAAATCGCCTGAGAGGTTCACGGAGCCGTCGAGCATCGCCCCCGCGCGGACGCCGACCAGGGCCGCGGCGACCCCGAGCTTTCCGAGATCGAGCTTGTCGATCCTGAGCGAGACGGTCGCGTCGGTGCCCCTCGCCGCCACCGAGGCGTCGATGCCCCCCTTGCCCTGGGTGATCGAAAGGTCCGCGCCCATTCGGCCGGTCAGGAGCGCTACGAAGGAGGGTGAGACCACGATCTTCTCGACCTTCACCGGATCCGCGGGAGGCGGCATGTTGAGCGTCACGTCCCTCATGATGTAGGAGACGCCGAAGCCGATGGAGAGCCGGCTCTCGTTCGCGATGAAGGAGATCCCGTAGGGAGCGAGCGCGGCGGAGATGTGGCCGTTGACGAGGTTGCGGAGCCTGTCCTGAGGGAGCTTCACCAGGGTGAAGACGGTGAGGAAGAAGAGGGCCACCCAGGCCCAGGCCGCGATCTTGAGCACGCGCTTGAGCTTCGAGGTTTCTTCGGGGGTGACCAGGACATCGGCTGAAGAGGCTGTGGTGCTCATTTATTTCCCGTTGGAAGCGAGTGAGAACGTGGAAACCGAGAGCGTGGCGTTCAGATAGCCGCTCGGGTCCTCGCCGGTATCCACGGTCATGTGCCTGAGCTTCACCGGCCGGGTACCGTTCTCGAGGGTGAATGCGTACTGGACGAGCTGCTTGAGATTCACCTTCTTCAGCTC
>CAYZKI010000108.1:0-5782 GCA_964478745.1 uncultured Bacteriovoracaceae bacterium | reverse complement strand
TGTCGGAGCCCTTCTCGTTCGAGACGGTGATGTTCGCCTTGTCGAGGGCCGCCGTCGCCGCCTGGGTCTCGAGGTACGCGTTCCACGGGCCGCCATCGGCATCGGACATGCCCGAGTTGGAGTCGCGGAGACGGCGGAGCTCCTCGTTGCCCGTGTCGATCATGGCGAGCAGCTCGTTCTTGTCTTCGAGCTCCTGACGGAGCGAGCGGACGCCGAGGATGAACTGCAGGGTGAAGCCGAGCACGAGCAGGACTCCCAGGCCCGCCATCGCGGCTTTGAGATAGAAGCGGCTCTGCGCGTCGAGCTCCTCCCATTTTCCGCGGATCTGCTGGAACCATTCCTGGTCGTTCAGCCAGTCGGAGGCGGAGGTCATCCACTGAGAGAGCTTCGATTCACTTTCCATATGCGTCCTCCCCGAGCTTTCCGGTGAACGTCACTTTCCACTTCTTCGCGCCGTCGTGGGTGACCTCCTGGGGCTGGGTGGCCTGGAGATCCTTGATCCGTCCGGACAGGAGCGAACGGATTCGGTCGACGTCTGCCTGCTTGTGAACGAGGAAGGTGAGCGACGTCGACGAGTCGGAAGGCTTCAGGTAGGAGCTCGTCGGCGCGGCGCCGGCGGAGTAGGTGATCATGTCGACCACCGCGTCCTTCGGGATCGCCTGGGAAAGGTTCTTCAGATAGTTCAGCGGCGAGCGGGGGTTGGGGCCCGCGAGCCGGGCGATCTCGCGCTGCTTGCCGAGCTCCTTGTTGATCGCCGTCTTCAGATTGGCGGGGTTGGCGACGTAGCTTCGGACGGCCGAGGGTGCGATCTGCCCGAAAAACTTGCGAACCGAGGTCTCGAGCCGCGAATTCATGTTGGTCATGCGTGAGTTGTAGATCGACGACTGGACGCCCAGGCTGATCAGCATGCAGGCCACGACCGCGCCGGCGGCGTACAGGGGCTTCTTCAGCATGACCCAGTTGAACTCGCGCGTGCGGCCTTGCTTGGAGTACTCGCCCTTGCGGAAGTTGATCGCGGCGGCCTTGGACTGGCCGACCATCGTGAGCGCGAGGCCCGTGGCGATCGCGTAGCTCGAGTCGGCCTGCTCGGAGTAGCTGACGCCCGCGCTGGAAGCGGAGGTCAGGGGCTTCAGGGGATGGACCGGTATTTGAAGCCCTTCCTCGATCACGCGCATGATGCCCGGAAGGAGCGAGGTGCCGCCGCAGACATAGATCGTCGAAACGTTCTCGTGCGTGCTGCTCTTGCAGGTCAGGATCGCCTGCCTCATCTCGAGGATGAGCTGGTCGATGGGCGCGCGCAGGGTGCCCGAGAAGTCGACCTGCTCGCGGGTGACGTCGCCGGTCATCTCGGAGGAGAGCACGAAGCCGTGGTCGCGCTTCGCCTGCTCGGCCTGCTCGAGCGGGATATGGTACTTCTGGCAGATCGCGGTCGTGAGGTCGATCCCGCCCCAGGAGATCTCGCGGGCGAGCACGGTGCTTCCGCGCCAGTGGATGTAAAGGATGGTGCGCTCATGGCCGAGCTGCGCGAACATGACGGGCTTTTCCTGCTCGGGGAGCTGCAGGCAGCGGTTCATGAGCGCCTGGCAGGCCCAGGCCTCGGTAGTGACCAGGTCGGGGTCGACGCCGGCGTTCAGCCAGAGATTGAGGTACGCCAGCAGGCTCGATTTGAGGGTGGCCGCGGCGTGGAGATCGGTGCCCTGGCGCCCCTGGTTCAGGATGGAGTAATCGTATACCGCCTTCTCGATATCGAAGGGCAGCTCGTCCTCGAGCTCGAACTTCACGCCGGCCTGGATCGCCTTGCGGTCGCGCGCCGGGAGGTGAAGGTTTCGGAACGTGGTTTGCGAGGTTCTCATCGCCACGGCGACGCGATCCGGGCGCTTGGGCAGGCCGCCCAGGAGGGTCTCGATCCCGACGCGGGGGTCGGAGCCGCCCTCGATGGGCTGCTCGTGGTACTCATGCACCTCGTAGCGGCCGAAGGCCGAATCGATCTCGACGGCTTTGATGCTGGTCGCGCCTACGTCAATCCCTATGATCCGCATCGGTTTCCTCGTTCGGCTTCCTTCTTCATAAAACTCTCATAAAAGTGACCTTCAAGCCAGGGTCCGGTCGGTTCACCGTGGCGCCGCCAGTCGCGGGGTTCACGGCCGCGTTGGGGTCCGCGGGCGGTGCCGGCGGATTCGCGCCGGGGGCGGTCGGGCTCGTTCCGGTGGTCTTCTTCGGCGGGGTTGCCGTCACCCACGCTTCGATCAGGCGTGTCGACTGGTTCACCGTGGCCTGCACGGTGATGCGGAAGTCCGACTCATCCGTGACCAGGCGGATGTTCTTCTTCGCCAGGTCCTCCTTGAAGCGCCTGACCTCGTCGGGGTCGTTGTTGAATCGTGAGAACTTCTCCTGGACGTACTTGAAGAAGTCCGCCTCCGTCTTGAAGAGGTTGTCCTCCTCCTCGCTGTCGCGGAACTTGAAGAACTCGGACACTTCCTCGTCGGTGAGGCCGGGTATGAGCGCTCGAAGGATCGGCTCCTTCATCGTGTTCACGTTGATGCCGGGCGTGGTCGTGACCGTCAGCGCGGGGGCGAAAAGCTCGTAAAGCGTGTCGTCCATGCCGGGCACCATATGCAGCTCGGTGAGCGTGTAGAACGGAGCCCGCTTGTAAGGGACCTTCTCCTCGAAGCCGCGGCTCCTCATCTCGTAGCCGCGGTCCACCCAGCCGGCGATCGAGTCGACGAGGTCGTTGATCTGGAAGCCTTTGTAGAAGTCGGCGAAGTCGTCGTCGGTCTCCGCCTTGCGCTGGAAGATATTGAGCAGGTAATCGGCGAGGCTCGCGCGCGCCTGGGCAGGGTCGAACTGCGCGGCTCCGGTCTGGCCCGGAGCCGTGGTCGAAGTGGTGCTGCTGGTCGTGGTCCGCCCGCTTCCTCCGCCGGCGGTCGTCGTGGTGGTCGTGGTCGTCGGGACGAACGAGGAAAGCAGCATGTTCAGGTTGTAACGGCTGGACTCGGATTCGATGACGGCGGTGAAGCTTCCCTCGAGCCCCGACTCCTTCGTGAATTTCTGGATCGCGTCCTTTTCGGCGATCGTGAGGCCCGGGATCTCGGGCGGGATGGGGTACATGAAAGGGAAGTTCCAGATCCGGTCGAGCATCTGCTTGGACACGCCCGGCGCCCCGGTGGCCCCGCCCGTCTGTTGCGCGATGATCTCCTTCACCTTCTGATAGGCCTTGAGCCGGAGCAGGGAGAGCTTGAAGCCGCTTTTGGCCAGATAGTGGGCCTTGACCTGGTCGAGGGCGTCGAAGGCGATCTTCTGGTTGATCTGGCTGATGTACGTGAACTCGGTGACCAGGATCGACAGGATGCTGATCGCGGCGATCACCATGAACAGGGCGATGCCCGAGCTGTTCTGGTGCGGCAGGCTTTTCTTATCGCGCTTATCAGAAGCTCGCATGAATCCCATCGAGGGGGACCTCCGGCCTGAAGAGGTAAAGGCCCTCGTGGCTCAGCCGTTGGGGGCCGTTCACCTCGAGAGCGAGCTCGATCATGTCGGGAAAGATGTTCCTGAAATCCTCCTGCTCGGTGTCCCAGTTGTTGTACCAGGTCTTGTTCGAGAGCCTGTAGAAGCGGAACCGGAGCGACTTCACGCCGTGGAGCAGGGGCAGGGTGACCACGTACTTGTCGCGGTCGCTCTCGAGGTCGAACGCGTTGGGCGAGGTCGTCTTGAGAAGCAGGCTTCCTTCCACGCCGTCGATGGCCGAACGGTCCTCGACGAGCTCGTAGCTGACCTTGGCGAGATCGGATTCGGGCGAGTCCTTGTAGACCCGGATGTGGGACGCGGCGATGAAGGTGAGCTTGCGGTCGGTACCGACGAACCTGGAGGGCCTGAGCCCGGTGGCGTCGATGGCGGGCCCCCAGTAGTCCTTGGCGACCATGAGGTCTCCGAGGTCGTTGGAGTTGGCGCCCGCGAAAGCGGCGTAGGGGTCGCCCGGGACCGCGCCCGGGCTCGGCGATGGCTTGGGAGGCGCCATGAGCATCGGCGAGTACATGAGGTTGATGTCGCGGCGGAGCAGGTCGGTCGACAGACGGATCGCGTTGTAGAAGTCGCCCTCGACGAGCAGGGTATCGCGCAGGCGGAAGGTCTCCCAGATCGCCTGGAAGATGCCGACGCTCATCAGCATCAGGACGAAGATCGCGATCACGAGCTCCATCAGCGTGAAGCCCGAGCGATCGCCGAAAACCGGATGCCTATTCGGAGAGCTGGAACTCATGGTTCAGATCCACCCAATAGGTTGAAACGGCGAAGCTCTGCTCCTTGCCCGAGCGCTGCCAGCTGATGGTGACGGTGATCTCGCGCACGGCCTTCGAGAGGAAGTTCGTGACGAGCTTCATGATCATCTGGACCACGTCGGTGGCGCCCTCGGTCGCGGAGCCTCCGCCTCCGGAATCGTTCTTGTTGCCGCCGCCCATGGCGCCGCCGAAGCTCGGGAACTTGATCTCCTTGATGGTCCAGGACCAGGAGTAATCCTTGAAGGGCTCCGGGAACTCACCCTTGGTCTCCTTCTTCACCTCGTCGAAGGTCTTGTCCTGGATCTCGTACTCGAGCTCGATCATCTTGTTGCGGGCGAGCATCGCAACCGTGTTCATCTGACGGGCGCGGATGGTGGCGTTGATGCTGTTGGACTCGACGGCGATGATCGAGCCCAGGGTGACGATCAGGATCGCGAGCGCGATGATCACCTCGAGGAGCGTGAAACCTGATTGGTTGCCCAACGCTGGGAGGAGCCTACTTCTTGCCAAAGGCTTCCTCCGCGGTGATGTAGCCTTCGTACAGGTCCGTCTTGCCGACCAGCGGGGTGATCACGAGCGAGATTCGTTTCTTGCCGACGTCGGTCAGGTGGATGATGGTCTGCTCGGCGAGCCCGTGCGGGAAGATGTGGGTGTAAACCACGCCCTCGGTCACCGGCTCCGGGTACTGCTGAGTGAGGATGTCCTCGTAGGTCACCCCGCGAGGAAGGTCCTTCTTCGAGCGGGTGACCGTCTTGTCGAGGGCGAATACGGAGGGCGGGGGCTTGTCGTCGGGCTTGGCGAACCGCTTGCGCCGCTCCTCGCGCTCCTTCGACTCCGTCGTGTCCAGGAGCAGCGTCGCCGGGCCGCGCTCGACCCAGTACTGCTGCTTCCTGAGGTCGTAGACGACCCGATGAACCTTCCCGGTGACGACGGCCGAGTTGTAGGCCTCCTTGATCACCGAAGCGAGCTCACGGGTCGCCGAGTTCAGAGAAACGCGCAGGACGCTCGAGATCGAGGGCGCCGCGACAAGCGCGATCACCGCCATCAACGCGATGACGATGAGCATCTCGATCAGGGAAAACCCGTTACTGCGCGTCGACGTTCGAGAGGTCACCATTGATTCCCGATCCGCCGGCCGCGCCGTCGGCGCCCAGCGACTTCAAGACATAGCTTCCGCCGTCGGAGGTGTATTCGAAGTCGCGGTCCCAGCCGTCCTTCGGAACCTTCTTCTCCTTCCAGAAGCCTTCGGCCGGATAGTTCTTGCACTCGGTGCCGACGGGGGGAGCGACGAGGGCGTCGAGCCCCTGCTCGGTGGTCGGATAGCGGTTGCAGACGCGGCGGAAGTCGTCGAGAGCGAGGCCGACCTGGCCGATCTGGATCTTGGTCGCGCCCTGCTTACCTTCCTCGAGCTTGCTGATCACGTTGCGCGCGACAAGCGTCGCGACGATGCCCATGAGCGTGATCACGATGAGCATCTCGATGAGCGAGAAGCCTGAGCGGTTGTTCTT
>CAYZKI010000107.1:4871-9375 GCA_964478745.1 uncultured Bacteriovoracaceae bacterium | reverse complement strand
CCGGTGAAGAAGGAGGGATCGGCATGACCGACTCGCTCCTTTGGACTCTGCTCTTTTCGACCATCCGGGTCTCGACGCCGCTTCTGCTCGCCGCGCTGGGCGGCGTGGTCAGCGAGCGCTCCGGGGTCATCAACATCGCGCTCGAGGGCATGATGCTCGTGGGCGCTTTCGCCGCGGCGAGCGTCGCGCTCGTCTCGGGCTCGGCCTGGGCGGGAGCCGCGGCAGGCGCGGCGGCGGGCTCGCTGCTCGCGGCCGTCTACGCGCTTTTCGTCATCCGCTTCCGCGCGAACCAGATCGTGGCGGGCACCGCGATCAACCTGCTCGCTCTTGGTCTCACGCCATTCCTCTCGAAGATCTTCTTCGGATCGACGGGCGCGACGCCCGCCGTGCCGATCGACGCGCGCTTCCAGTTCGAGCCCATCCTCTGGGCCGCTTTCCTGACGGTGGCCGTCTGGGGCTGGCTGAGGTGGTCGCCTTCGGGCCTCTGGGTGCGTTTCGCGGGCGAGAAGCCCGAAGCGCTCGACGCGGCCGGGGTCAGGGTGAACCGGGTGCGCTGGGCAGCGGTGCTCGTGAGCGGAGCGCTCGCGGGGCTGGGGGGAGCGTCGCTTTCGATCTTCCTGGCGTCAGCTTTCTCCCGCAACATGACCGCGGGCCGCGGCTTCATGGCGCTCGCGGCGATGATCTTCGGCAAGTGGAAGCCCGTTCCGACGGCGGTAGCCTGCCTCCTGTTCGCTTTCGCGGACGCCATGCAGATCCAGCTGCAGGGGGTGGTGCTCTGGGGCACCGAGCCCGTGCCGGTGCAGTTCATCCAGATCCTGCCCTACGTGATCACGATCCTGGTGCTTGCCGGGGTGGTCGGACAATCGCGCGCCCCGCGGGCGCTCGGCTTGCCGTTTGAGGGTCGGTAACCTAAACTTTCCTAATGAAGCTCGACGCCCGCAAATGGATGGTGGCCGGTCTGGTTTGTTCCGTTCTGAGCCTGGGTTTTCTCGCCGATCCCCGCAAGGCCCACGCCCTCACTGAATTCAATCCCGGGGACCTGAGCGATCTCCAGCAGACGAACATCGACGAGCTCATCAAGCTCGTGGCGCTCGGAGCGAATCATCGCGACTACAAGGCGGCGCGCCCGCTCGGCTCGACGATCGGGCTCGATCTCGGCATCGACGTCACGGCCGTCGTGGTCCCGAACGAGTTCAAGGCGGCGCTCGCGCTCGCGGCGGACACCACGGCCGATCAGGTCCCTTCACCGATTCCTCTGCCGAGGATCAGCCTCCATAAGGGGCTTCCCGGCGGAATCGACATCGGCGCGAGCTACGTCTCGTATCAGGGGCTGTTCACCAATTTCGGCGCGAGCCTCCAGTGGGCGTTCCTCAAGAAGTCGCCCGTCCTTCCGAACGCCTCGGTGAGGCTCGTCGGCTCGTACGCGAAGCTCTACTTCATCCAGGCGCGGAATTTCGCGCTCGATGCCCTGGTATCGAAGCGCCTGGCCATCTTCGAGCCCTACATCGGCGCGGGCGTGCAGTACTGGAACGGGAAGCTCGACGTGTCGTCCGCCACGCTCCCGGTCTCGCTGTCCTCCAGCACCTCGGGAGTCAGCCCGCACGCGTTTTTCGGGCTTCCGATCAAGCTCGTGTTCCTCAAATTCGTCGCCGAAATCGACTACAACTTCTCGGGCGTGACCAGCTATGGCGGAAAAGTCGCGCTTTCGTTCTGACGGGAGCTTCCGCTCCGGGGGCGCGCCGGTCCTGGCGGCCCTGCTTTTGGCCGCGAGCGGCTGTGACCGGATTCCCCGGCTTCCCTGGCAGGGGTCTGCCCAGCAGGCGAGTCCGAGTCTCAAGGCCCATGCCGAGCTCCTTTCCGAGATGTATCTGGTCGTACTCGGGGAAGCGCCCTCGAAAGAGGAGTTCGCCGGCCTGATCGACACGCTCGAGCAGGGGGCTTCGCTCGAGGGCGTTTATAACGGCCTTGCGCACTCGGCCCGCTACCGCGAGCTCGAGATGGCCAATCCGGGGGCTCCCTCGGCGACTCTCGATCGGTTCGTCACCGAGCTCCGCGAGCTCGAGTCGGCGCTGAGGAAGCCCACGAGGTTCACCGAGGCGTACGCCCAGCCCCTGGCCCGCATGGAGCTCGAAACCGACGAGGCGCCGGGCGGGCCTGGAGCGCGGGTGCAGGTTTTTCCCGGAAAGAGAAGGGCGGGGGCCCCTCAGGAAGGCGACGCGCGCGAGATCTTCAAGGGGGCCTCGGTCTACACGCTCAAGCGCGTGCTGGGCGACGAGGCGCTCAAGATCGTGTCCGAGAAGAGGGGGGACCCCGAGGCGCGCGCGGCCTGGTACGGGAAGTGGGCCGCGGGAATCGCGCATCGGGGCGGTGATTTCGGCCTGGCGCAGCGCAACCTCGCCGACGCCGCTTTTCACTCGCAATGGGCCAGGCAGGCGAGCGAAGATCGCCTCATCTGGGAGGTCCTGAACCGCGTGCATCGCGTGCTGAACCCCGTCCCGGCGAACAGGCCAGATAACAGGAAAGACCCATGAGCCATCCGGTCATCATCACCTGCGCGATCACGGGCGCGGAAACGACGAAGGAAAAGCAGCCGAATCTTCCGGTCACACCGAAGGAGCAGGCGGAGGCCGCGGCCGAGGCCGTGCGCGCCGGAGCCTCGATCATCCACCTGCACGTGCGCGAGGACGACGGAAAGCCCTCGCAGCGGGTGGAACGCTTCAAGGAGGCGATCGACGCGATCCGCGCCAAGGCCCCGGGCGTGATCATCCAGATCTCCACGGGCGGCGCAGTCGGCGAGACCGTCGAGAACCGCGCGAAGCCGCTGTCACTCAAGCCCGAGATGGCGTCGCTGAATCTCGGCACGCTCAACTTCGGCGACGACGTGTTCGTGAACCACCCGAAGGACATCGTCGCGTTCGCGAAGAAGATGCAGGATTCCGGCGTCATGCCCGAGCTCGAGGTCTACGAGGCCGGCATGCTCGAGAACGCGTTCCGCCTGGCGAAGCAGGGCGTGCTCAAAGAGCCCATGCACTTTCAGTTCGTGCTCGGCGTGCCCGGCGGGATGTCGGGTGATCCGAGGAATCTCGTGCACCTCGCGTCGCTGCTTCAGCCCGGCCCGAAGGGCGAGCCCTATCACTGGGGCGTGGCCGGAATCGGGCGCTTCCAGCTTCCGCTCGCGGTGCAGGCCCTGGTCATGGGCGGGCACGTGCGCGTGGGCTTCGAGGACAACGTTTTCTACAACAAGGGCGAGCTCGCGAAATCGAACGCGCAGCTCGTCGAGCGCGTGGCGCGCATCGCGAAAGAGCTCGGGCGCGAGGTCGCGACTCCGGCCGTGGCGCGGAAGATGCTCGGGCTTTCGTAGGGCGATCGGGCGCTACCCCAGCTCGCGCTTGGCCTGCCGGAGCATCTCGATGACGAGCTCAACGCGGCGGGGTTGCTTCTCGCCCACGCGGCGGCAGAGGTAGATCGGGTTCGAAGGGCGCGCGCCGCTCCGGGCCCCGCGGCTCTCGTGGAGCGTTCCTTCGGCGAGCTCCTTCATCACGCACTGGTAGGGGAGGACGGCGACGCCCGCGCCTTCCTGCACGGCGTGCACGGCGCCGGCGAGCGTCCCGATCCAGACCGCGGGCTGCGCGACCTCGCGCGCGCGGGCGCGGCCCGCCCAGCTCAGGTAGAACTGCTCCCAGCCGGGAAAGGCGATGAGCCTGCGGGGCGCACCGCCTGTAGGGAGGTCCTCGAGCATCTCGCGAGACCGCGCCACCGCGACATAGCTCTCGTCCGAGAACTTCTCGAAGCGCAGCTCGGTCGCCAGTCTCTCCCCGCAGACGAAGCCGAAGTCGAGAGAGCCGTCCCTGAGGCCGGCGACGATCGCGTCGTTGGTCTGGATGCGGATGTCGAAACGGATCTCGGGATAGGCCGCGATCTTCGCCATGATCGCGCGGTAGTGCGGAGTCCACTGGCAGCTCTCCGGCATGGCGTAACGGACCTTCCCCCTGGGCGTGGCCTGCTGGGCCTCGAGACTTTCCTCGAAGCTCGTGATCTGATCGATCAGCGGCGACGCGAAGGAGACGAGGTCGCGCGCGAGCGGGGTGGGAACGACCTCGCGCCCGACGCGCTGGAAGAGGCGCCCTCCCAGGCGGGCCTCGAGCTTCGCGATCTGCTGGCTGATCCGCGGCTGGGAGGTTTTCGCGCTCCGGGCCGCCGCGGAGAAGCTTCCGTCCTTCATGACGTGGCAGAACAGGTTCAGGCTTTCGAGATCGAGACGCATGCGGGGCGTATATAACAGAACATTATGGAATGCATTCCACCAATTTATTTTCCTATGGGTCAGGCGTGGGCGATAACCCGCTCAAACGAAGGAGAAAAGTCATGAAGTCGGCAATCGTTTGGATGTTATTGGCCCTGAACGCGAGCTTCGCCCAGGCGGAGATCCGCGAGATCACCCGGATGGAGGACGTGCGCGCTCTCGTCAAGCCCGGCACCGTCGTCGTGTTCGATATCGACAATA
>CAYZKI010000107.1:1713-4861 GCA_964478745.1 uncultured Bacteriovoracaceae bacterium | reverse complement strand
CCTGGAGACGGCGGAGACCCTGGGCAGCGACCAATGGTTCGAGCACCGGTTCGAGGAGCTCAGGAAGCAGGGGCTCGACGCCTCGACGGCCACGGACCGCGCCATCGAGCTCTGGGAGCGCATCCAGCTGAAGTCGGCGGTCCGCCCGGTGGAGAAGACCACGCCCGCGCTGATCCGGGAGCTTCAGGAGGCGGGCGTGCCCGTCATGGCGCTCACGGCACGGCCTGTGACGCTTGCCGCGCGGACGCACGACCAGCTCGCGAGCGCCGGCGTGGGCTTCCGCTGGAAGCCCATCACGCGCAAGAAGAAGATCGAGGGCTATGTGGACGGCATCGTCTTCGTCGGTCCGAAGCTCAGCAAGGGCGAGGCGCTCAAGCTGTTCCTGGGGAAGATCGGGGCGAAGCCCGCCCGCGTGGTGTTCGCGGATGACAAGAAGAAGCACACCCAGACGGTTGACGCGGTCATGACCGCCGCGGGCGTCGAGACGATCGCGTTGCGCTACGGCGCGGCCGATGCAATGGTGAAGGCGTTCGACGAGCGGATCGCCGAGCGCCAGCTCGAGGCATTCGAGACCCAGGGAGCTCTCATCTCCGACGAGGACGCGGCCATGGCGCCGGCGGTTTCCGAAACCCCTTACTACCGCGTGTTCCGCGGCGTGAAACGACCGGACCTCACCGACGAGGAGTTCCGCGAGCGGCTGGCGGAGCGCTTCATCCCGGCCACCCCGGAGACGCACGCGAAGAACGGGCTCGTGGCCTATCTTCCGGCTCTCCCGCTCACGGCTCTCGAGGGCCGGGTGAGGAAGGCTTTCCCCGACGAGCTCGCCATCGTGGCCTACCGCTCGGAGGAAACCTACAAGAGGGCACGCGCCACGCCCGAAGGCGAGAAGTACGCGGAGCTGCACTGGGAGGTTTTCGACCGGACCGCGTCGAAGACCGGCCCGGCCGTGCCGTACGCGGGAAAGATCGAGCGCGACGTCCCGTACGACCTGATCGCCAAGCCGGTTCACTGGCAGAAGGGGTTCTCGTCGCTGACGATCTTTTCGCGCCCGAAGGCTGCCTCCGCTGAGGAGTTTCTCGCGTCGGCGAGCGAGTACGCCGACTCGCTCAAGAAGCGCGACGGGCTGAACGGCGCCATCGCCGCCGCGGGCGAGGACTGGTTCTTCGTCTACGCGAACTGGAGCAGGGCCGAACAGGCGCGCGAGAGCAAGGGACGCCAGGGGCTTCCGGCGAGCCTGGTCTTCCTCAAGTCGCTCGCGGCCGAGGAGTTTTCGGGGCGGGCGGAGGCGGGAAAGCTCTACAACGTCCGTTTCCCGCTCAGTCGTGCAAGCCGGCCTTCCGGATGACGTCGTTGACCTCTTCCGGCGGAACGCTGGGCCGCGGCTCGCCCTTGTAGCGATACGCCTGGCCGGCCACGAAGGGCGGTCCGGCCGCCGTCGAGTCGCGCGGCTCCTCGGTGGAGCGCTGGTTGGCGTTGTTCTCCACCTGCTGCCTCATCGGGTCGTTCGTGATCGAACGGGTGTCCTCGCGGAGGCCCGGCTGATCCTCGATCTCGCCCTTGGCCAGGTCGATCGACTCAGGCCGCTTGTTCTCTTCGCTCATCTTTCGCCGCCTGGATGTGGCGTCCCATCCGTTCGCGCTCCGGCCTGCGCAGGTGCTGCCTGACGAGCGGGAAGAGCTCGCTTTCCTCTTCGGTGACGTGCTTGTTCACGCTGTCGGCGAGGCGATTCACGCGGTTCGTGAAGTCGTCGATGTCGATACGCGCTTCGCCGCGCTCGAGCTGGTCGAGCAGGGAGCGGAGCTCCTGCTTTACCGTATCGTGATCCTTGTACGACCTGTCGAGGAGCTCCTTGAATTCCGGGTAGTTCCTGAAAGCCGGATAGACGATCGTCTCCTCGACGTTCGCGTGGGTTTCGAGCTCTTCATAGATGTTCATGAAGATCTGCTTGCGGCCCTGAAACCCGGTCGTTGTGCGAAACTGCTCGAAGAGCCCGTTTACGCGTTCGTGGTCTGTCTTCAACAGTTCAAGTGCGTCCATGAGCGCTGTGGGC
The DNA here is from genome assembly GCA_964478745.1 of uncultured Bacteriovoracaceae bacterium. GTDB lineage: Bacteria > Bdellovibrionota > UBA1018 > UBA1018 > UBA1018 > CAYZKI01. Next base: position 2,811 of record CAYZKI010000107.1, on the reverse strand, counting down.
TGCAAGGCCTGTGCATCCGCCCAAGGCCGCCCGCCCGGCGCTCAGGAAATGCCCGTGATCTTCACCAGGACGCGCTTCGCGCGGTTGCCGTCGAACTCCGCGTAAAAGATCTGCTGCCAGGTTCCGAAGTCCAGGCGCCCGCGCGTGACGGGTGCCGTCAGGGCATGATGGGTCAGGTAGGACTTGAGATGCGCGTCGCCGTTGTCCTCGCCCGTCTGGTGGTGAAGGTAATCCGCGCCGTAGGGCGCGAGGTTCTCGATCCACCGGGCGATATCGTTCAGAAGCCCCGACTCGGCGTCGTTGACGTAGACGCCGGCCGTGATGTGCATCGCGCTCACGAAACAGAACCCGTCCTTCACCCCCGAGCGCGCGAGCGCCTCCTCGACGTGATCGGTGATGTTCACGAGCGCGTAGCGCTTGGGGATCTGGAAATGCAGGTACTCCGTGTGATGGATGACGGGGCCCGCCTGCCGGTGATCCACGGGCTCGTGCTTCTTGAAGCCGGGAGCGCCGCGAGGGTCGAGCAACCAGTCGGAGACTTTCAGCATGCCTTTCTCCTTTTCTGCCAGACGAGAAAAAGCGAGAGCGCGACCGCGGTCAGCCCGGTCGACAGCCCGATCCAGAGCCCGCTTACGCCCCAGCCGGCGGCGAAGCACAGCGCGAGGCCCAGCGGCAGGCCCAGGAACCAATGGCCGACCAGGTTGGCCAGCATCGGAAGCTTGGTCTCGGCGGTGCCGCGAAGCGCGCCGGTGGCCACCACCTGGATTCCGTCGGAGATCTGGAAGAGCGCCGCGATGAGCAGCAGGCGCTTGCCGACCTCGACCACGCGATCATCCGTCGTGAAGAAGCCCAGGATCGCGTCGCCGAACGCGAAAAGCGAGATCCCGAAGAAGGTCATGACACCGGCGCCGAGGGCGATCGCGGCCGTTCCGGCGGCGAAGGCGTTCGGGTTCGTGGCGCGGCCTTCGACATGACGGCATTTCGTCGGGAATACAATCCGAGTCATCCGGCGGCCGGCGAAGATGGATATGTTCGCCTTCCGAATGTCGACACGCTCGTCGAGATGATGGATTTGCGCGAAGCGACGCGCGCTTACGA
>CAYZKI010000107.1:0-1703 GCA_964478745.1 uncultured Bacteriovoracaceae bacterium | reverse complement strand
GCGAAGGCGTTCGCGGGCCGGCCGCGGCCGAGCCCGCGCGCCACGCGGACGGAGGCGGCCGACGAGATCCCGAGCGGGACCATGAAGGTGAAGCTCGCGATCTGAAGCACGATCTGGTGGGCCGCCAGCGGAACCGCGCCCAGGCGCCCGGCCAGGAGCGTCGCTCCGGCGAAGACACCGACCTCGAGCAGGACCTGGATCGCCGCCGGAAAGCCCAGCCGGAGGATCTCGCGCATCTTCTCGTAAGAGGCGCGAAGGGGAGTGGCGGCGAGCCCGAGCCCGCGCGCCTTGCTGAAATAGAAGGCATAGCCGACGGTCGCGAGGAGCATGAAGATCCGGGCGCACAAGGTGGCCCAGCCGGAGCCAGCGATCCCCATCGCGGGCGAGCCCAGGTTCCCGAAGACGAACGCCCAGTTTCCGAGCGCGTTCACGACGTTCGCCAGGATCACGATCACGAACACCGGCGTCGCGGACCCGTGCGAGGTGAGGAACTGCCGCATGCCCATGAACAGCGGGGAGGGGACGAGGCTCCAGGCCAGCACGTCGAGATAGAGGGAAGCCTGCTCCGAGGCTCCGGCGTCGATGCCGAGCAGGTGCAGCCTCGGGCTCAGGAAGAGCATGAGCACCGTGAGCGGCAGCGCGATCAGCGTCGAGAAGGTCAGACCCTGCACGAGGTACTCGTTCGCGAGACGGTTGTTCTTCGCGCCGATCGAATGGGAAACCGGGTAATCCATCCCGAACAGGATCCCCATGCCGAAGATCATCAGCGGCGCGAAGATCGAGTTGCCGACGCCGATGCCTCCCAGCGCCTCGGCGCCGAGCTGGCCCACGAAGTAGGTGTCCACGAGCTGCATGAGCAGATTGCCGAGCTGGGTCGCGGCGACGGGGATCGCCAGGCGCACCAGCGCCCCGAGCTCCGTGTGCTTCTCGCTGGAATCTGTGGTTTCGGACAACGCGTAGGACATAAGGACCCAAAGGAAAAAAAATGGGACAAAGGCCAAGGCCTTCATCCCATTTCGAGCTCAGAAATCAGGAACGAAAGACTTATTCTTCGGAATCGCGGCCGTAATCGCCCGCGTAGCTGGTGGAGCCGCTGCCGAACGAAGAGCCCATGGCGCCTCCGACGGCGCCGCCGGCGAAGCCGCTCAGCGTGGAGCCCATGCTGCTCGAGGAGCTCGTGGCCGGCGTCTGCGGCTGGAAGGTCGTCGTGGCCGGCTTCGAGACGGCCGTCGGGCGCGGAGCGCGGGTCGCCGCGGATGCCGCCTTCTTCGGGGCAGCCTTTTTCGGAGCCGCCTTCTTCGCGCTCTTCTTCTTGGCGGTGGCCTTCTTCGCGGGCTTGCGGGCCGCCTTCTTCGCGGCCTTCTTCGCCGGCTTCTTCTTGGCAGCCGATTTCTTGGATGCAGTCTTCTTCTTGGCAGCTTTGCGGGCCATCTTTGAATCTCCTCTGAGTGGGTAAATGAGCCGATGGGCGGGCAGTTGATGCCCGGCGATCAAAATCTTGGATCAAAAACTAACAGAGGCAAAAGGGTTTGCAACAATGAAACCTAAATGGGCTCAGTGTTTTTAGTGCTTGATGAATTGAACGTCGAGCTGCGCATCGTCTTCGAGAGGCAGGTCATTGGACCAGGTGTCGGTCCCGTTCGTGGGAGCTTTGGTTTTCGTCAGCGAGTCGAAGGAGACGAACTTGACGCTATATCCCAAAC
>CAYZKI010000106.1:8278-9399 GCA_964478745.1 uncultured Bacteriovoracaceae bacterium | reverse complement strand
GACCAACTACTGCTCGGGGCTGTGCATGCCCGAGATCGCCGCGCTCGGCGCGATGGAGCGGCTCGACTTCCTGCTGAACGACGCGATGTACGGCATCCTGTTCCGCGACATCAACATGAAGCGCACGCTGATCGACCAGCACTTTTCCCGCCAGATCATCGCGCTCTCGAAGATCGTCATTCACACGGGCGAGGACAACTACCTCACGACGGCCGACGCGATCGAGAACGGCCACCAGGTCCTGGCGTCGCAGTTCATCAACGAGCGCTTCGCCATGAACGCCGGCATGGGCCAGGAGCTCATGGGCCTGGGTCATGCGCAGGAGATGAACCCCGAGCACCCGAACGTCTTCCTGCTCGAGATCGCCCGCGCGCAGATGACCCGGGCGATCTTCCCGAGGTCGCCGATCAAGTTCATGCCGCCCACGCGCTTCAAGTGCGGGGACATCTTCTACAGCCATCTGATGGACGCGATGTTCAACTTCGTGGGCGTGCTGACCGGGCAGACGATCCAGCTGCTCGGAATGCCGACCGAGGCGATGCACACCCCGCTGCTCCAGGACCGCTGGATGAGCATCAAGAACGCGAAGTACATCTTCGGCGGCGCGAAGGACCTGGGGAACGATATCGAGTACAAGCGCGGGGGCATCATCGAGAGCTGGGCCGCGAAAGTGCTCGACGACACCGTTCGGCACCTCGAAATGATCGACCGGAAGGGCCTCTTCAAGGCGATCGAGGAGAGGGCATTCGCCGAGGTGAAGCGCACCGAATCCGGAGGCAAGGGCCTGGACGGCGTCATCGCGAAGGACACCCGCGACGGGTACCTCAACCCTTTCCTTGAGATGCTTCGTGGGTGATGGGACATGAAAGCTCAAGTCGCTCAAGTCAATCCGAGAAAGCTCAAGCCGTACGGCGACATCATGGACGACGGGACCGTGCAGCTCGCGTTCACGCTGCCCGTTGAGCCCAGCCCGGAGGCGCGCGAAGCCGCGATCCAGCTGGTCCAGAAGATGGGCTTCGACCAGATCAAGGTGGCCACCATGGAGAAGGCCGCTGACGGGTTCGCCCTCTTCGTGATCTACGGGAACCTCAGGCACACGGTCGACTTCACGCAGATCAAGG
>CAYZKI010000106.1:5867-8268 GCA_964478745.1 uncultured Bacteriovoracaceae bacterium | reverse complement strand
GATCAAGGTGCTCACGGTCGAGGCCAAGAAGCGCTCGCGCGAGGAGATCGACGAGCTGATCAGGAACGAGATCGGGCGCAAGCTCGTCGTTCTCGGAGCCTGCACCGGGTATGACGCCCACACCGTGGGCATCGACGCGATCATCAACATGAAGGGGTTCGCCGGCGACTACGGGCTGGAGCGCTATCAGTGGCTCGATGCCCGGAACCTGGGCGCCCAGGTGCTGAACGACGACCTGCTCAAGCTTGCCGTCGAGACGAATGCCGACGCGCTGCTGGTCTCGAAGGTGGTCACCCAGCACAACATCCACGTCCGGGACATGAAAGACCTCATGGCCCGCGCCGACAAGATGGGGCTTCGGGAAAAGCTGATCTTCGTGGCCGGCGGGCCCCGGGTCACTCACCCCATGGCGCTCGAGTGCGGCTTTGACGCGGGATTCGGGGTCGGTACGAAGCCTTCCGACGTCGCGAGCTATATCGTCGACGAATTTCTGCGCCGTCGTGATAAGAACAAGCCCAAGGCGCCCGCGGCCGGCCCGGCGAAGCCGGCCGACAGGCCGAAGAAGCCCAAGCCCAAACCTAAGAAGAAAAACCCGGTCAGGAAGAAGAGAAAGTAAGCAATCGTGGCCAGCTCGAAGGCAAAGCCCTCAAAAAACCAAGCAGCCGCGGCGCTCGAGCTGATCGGGCGCGAGGACGAGCTTTCGAAGATCCGGGCCTGCCTCGGGGCGAGGAGAAACGTGCTGCTCGAAGGTCCGGTCGGCGTCGGAAAGACCCACCTGGCCCTGGCCGTCACCCGTGAGCTCGGCACGCCGGTTTTCCGCGTCGACGGCGACAGCCGCTATACCGAGCAGAAGCTTTCGGGATGGTTCGACCCGCCCACGGTGATCAAGAAGGGCTTCGGGAAGGAAGCGTTCATCCCCGGCCCGCTCGTCGAGGCGATGCAGACCGGAGGCGTCCTCTTCATCAATGAGCTCAACCGACTTCCCGAGGGCGTGCAGAATGTCCTGCTTCCCGCCATCGACGAACGCATGATCGCCGTTCCGAAGCTCGGAGAGATCCGCGCGAAGGAAGGCTTCCTGGTCATCGCGACCCAGAATCCCAAGGAGTTCGTCGCGACCTCGCACCTGAGCGAGGCCATCCTCGACCGTTTCGAGCTCGTCGTACTCGACTATCAGACGGAAGACGAGGAGATCGAGATCGTTTCCCACCGCCTGGGCAAGCCGGTGCCCAAGGCCCCGCAGCTGGCCCGCGCCGCCGTCCGCCTGGCCCGCGCCACGCGCGAGCACCCGCGGGTCCGCCGGGGAGCTTCCGTTCGCGCCGCCCTCAGCATCGGTGAAATCGCCCGCGTGCTGCTGGAGTCGGGCAAGGACTTCGAGGAAGCCTTCCTGGAGGCTGCGCTCATGGCGCTTCCCACGCGCATCGAGATCGAGCGCGAGTCGGACTCGGACCGCTCGGCCCGCGCCGAGGTCGAGTCGCTCGTCCAGGAGTGGGCGAAGTCCGTGCTTTCGGATCTCGACAACGACGAGCTAAAAAAAAAGACCTGAACGTTGAACAGCCCGACCCGGGCTCGACTGGCGAGGATCGCGCGAGGAATTACGAAAGCGCGTTCCAGAAAACGCCCGCGTACCGCCAGCAGCAGATGTTTCTTCCGCCCGAGGCCTTCGGCGGCGCCATGTCCGCGGACGAGTCGGAGCTCGCCGTGGAGCTCGCGAGCGCGAGCTCCTGGGACGTGGCCACGCGTTACCACGAGTTCAAGCACCGCCTGGGCATGCGCGGGAAGATGAAGCACCTGAGGAAGCTCTCCGCCGACGCCATCCTCGAACGGGCGCAGGCGGTCCTGGGCTCCGTGGTCCACCCCGTAGAGCAGCGCTTCACCACCCTCCGCGACCTTCCGCCGCAGGCGCTGCAGCCCGACATCGATCTCGACGAGACGATCGAGAACTCGCCGCTCGCGGTGGCCAGCGACGCGGCCCCCGTGACCGAAGACGACATCTGGATGAGCCACAACGTGCATCGCAGGCAGTCGGTCATCCTCACCGTCGACACGAGCCTGTCGATGACGGGCGAGAAGCTCGCCCTGACGGCCGTCGCGCTCGCGGTCGTCCTGCTCCAGTTTCCCGACGATCCGGTCGGCATCGTCGCGTTCGAGAACGAGGCGAAGGTTCTCAAGCGGGTGGATGAGCGGCTGACCGTGGGCCAGCTCGTGGAGCGTTTCCTCGATGTCCCGGCGCACGGCTACACGCATCTCGAGGACGGTCTGCGGGGAGCCCTGAAGCTGGTGCGCTCGGCGGGGGCAGCGGGCACGGGCCTTCATTCCCGGCCGCCTTCGACGGTTCTCCTCTCCGACGGCAAGTATACCGCCGGCAAGGACCCGTCCTACCTTGCGGGGAGGTTCCCTCACC
>CAYZKI010000106.1:0-5857 GCA_964478745.1 uncultured Bacteriovoracaceae bacterium | reverse complement strand
GGGAAGGGGTCGCTCCGCGAGGTCGGCGATTTGGAAGCGCTGCCTCAAGCCATGTACACGGTGGTCAAAGATCTATTGCGGGGCGTTTCTTTGGCGTAGTAGAACGGACTGAAGTCAAAGGTGAAACTATGCGCGACGACTACAAGATCAAGGGTGCAACGGCTCGAGTGGAAGTTGAGATCGAGCAACAGGTCGCTGACAAGCTCAAGCTCATGGAGAAGTTCTCCAAGCTGACGGTCTCCGAGCTGACGAACACGGCGCTCAAGCGCTTCATCACCCAGCACAAGGATTTTCTTCCGACGGCGGAAGAGGAAGCCAAGCTCCGCTGAATCGAAGCCCGGCCGGCCCGTCGGTCGGTTTAGTGGCGACAGCGCGAGCCGCGCCCGCCGCGGCCGTTCGAGCTTCCGCGATCGCGAGAACCTTCGGCCTCGCTCTCGCCGCCGACCACGAAGGTCAGCTCGACCGTTTCGAGCGACGACTGGATCTTCTTGGAGAGAGCCGCGTCGACCTTTTCCGGAACGCAAAGAACCCACTCGTCCCGCGAGAATCGTGAAGCCCGCTCCAGGTGGATCTCGAAATCCTTCAGCTCGTCGGCGTGATCGGAGATCTTCAGCGACGCCTCGGTGAAGCGCGCGCGCTGGAACGGGTTGAGGCCCTCGATGCGGATCTTCAGCTTGCCATCGGCCTTGAACTCCTTGAGCTGCTGGGAGTCGAGGGTTACCACGCGGCGGTCCTGGCTTCCCGAATCGAACGAGAAGTCCTCGTCTCCGGCCACGTCACGGACCTTGATGATCGTGATCGCCGGCTTGAGAACCGGGCCCTTGCCCTTTTGAAGCTCGTTCTTGTCCACGCTCGAGTTGAGCGGAGAGCATCGCGCCAGCAGGAAGAGCGCTACGACGCCAGCGACAGCGACCAGAAAACGGCCAGTTCCAGTTTCATATCCGCGATTCGACATAAAGCACCAAACCTCGGGTGCCCATGTCCAAGTCCCGTGCCGGGCGGGAGCGCGGAGTGGGGCGGAGTGGCGCCAGGATCCGCGATGGGTTGGCGGCGGCGCCGCGCGGAATCCGCGCCGGAAGTGTCCAAGCATTAGACACGCGCCTAAAGTCCCTGTATCTGGGATGATATGGCGCTTTTCCGTGAGATTCTCCAGAGGAGCGCGGCGCTCGCGCTCGCCGCGGCTCTCGCCTCCTGCGCGTCCGGACGCGTCTCGGAGCAGTCCTATACCCCTGGCGCGGATGTCGTGAAGGTGAAGTCGGATCTGCCTCTCGTGAGGCTCTGGGACCGCTGGGAAGAGAGGGACTCGGGCCTTCTGCTCGCGGGTACCGCCCTCGTCTCGAGCGACGATCTTCCCGCGATCCTGTCGGACGATCCGAGCCCCGAGGTCATGGAGAAGATGAAGAGCTACCGAAGCTGGACGACCACGCGCGAGGTCGGCACTTACGTGCTCGTCTTCGCGGCGACGGCCGCCGCGATCGGCTATTCGAAGGGCCAGGACGAGGAACGCGCGTTCAGCATCCCGGTGATCAACGCGCTTTGGGCTCTGGCCGGAGCCGGCGCCGTGACCGACATCACTGGCCGGTGCATGAGCGCGAGGCGTCTCGACGAGGCGCTGGCCCTCCACAACGCCCGGCTCTGGAAGAACCAGAGCGTGGCCGTGACCTGGGAGGCGAGTTTCTGATGCGCGCTTCGACTTCACTCAAAGGGTTTCTCCTGGTGGCCCTCGCGCTCCCGCTGCTCTCCTGCGCGAGCGCGTCCTACGTGCTTCACTCTAGACCGGCGCCGAAGGTTTTCTCGGGTTCGCGGGAAAAAAGCCCCATCGCGAGCGCCGACGGCGTCGCGCTGCTCGCGCCCCGGGAGCCGTACGTGATCTACGAAAGGCAGCTCGACGACGGGACGGTCTGGGTAAACCACTCGGTGGTGCTGAAGAACGCCTCGGGCAAACCCGTGTCGTTCAAGGCCGAGGACGTGCGGCTGGAGACGGCGGAGGGTGGAAGGCTCGCCGCGGTCTTCGCGAAGCAGGACCGCGCGAAGGGGGATTTCGGAAAGATCGCTCCCGGCAGCCTCTATCTGGTGACCACGCGTTACCTGCTGCCGGCTCAGTGGGTAAGCGCCTATGCGGACTCGTCCAAGCCGATGCAGCTCGCGGTCACGCTCTCGAGCGGAGCGACGCTCAGGCAGGAGGTCTGGTTATGGGAAGAATGAGCGTCACGGTCGCCGCGGCCCTGCTGCTCGCCTCGTGCGTCACTCCCTCGAAGACACGGCCGGTGGGAGCCACCGATTTCGGGGTCTTCAGCATCAATCCGCAGCGGGTCCTTCTTGGCCCGGAAGCCTTTCCGTTTTGCGGGGGCTGGGTGGAGCTGCGGGTGCAGCACCAGGCCGGCGAGGAGGACCGGGTCTTCCTGAAAGCGGCGCCGCCCCCGGGCCAGAGCTGGAAGATCTGGAACGCGCATGTCGTGGTCGAGGATCCGGCCCGCGCGGGCGAGCCGATCCGATTCACCGAGCTCGAGGATCTGGATACGGCCGGGTCGAAGACCAACGTAGTCAGTTGGAAACTGAACGCGAGGCGCGAGGACGTGCGCGCCGGCATCCGGGTGGCGCTCAAGCCCTTCGAAGGCTGCGCGCCGGGGCAGGAGACGCGGGGCGTGGTGCTGAAGCCGAGCCCGATCACTCTTGCGATCGACTGAGAACTCATGCTTCCATGATGAGATGGGTTTTCGCGCGCTCCTGAATCTGGGACTTCTCGCTGCCGCATTGAGCGCGTGCCCGGTTGCTCAGGCGGCGGGGTCGACCGCCTCGCCCAGCCCGAAGGCCCTCAAGGCGCTCGACCCGAAGACCATCCCGCCTCCCGTGATGAAAGAGCGCTACGACGCCGGTTGGAGCTGCAACTGGGTCGGCGACTCGGAAGAGTTCCCGATGGAAGTGAAAGGCAGGACGATCCGCGCCTGCAAGGGACGGGTGCAGTGCCGGCACGCCGCGATGAAGGGGCAGCCCTCGATCGTGCGCGACGTTTTCTACTGCGAAGCCGAGACGGGGAAGATCTGCGAGGCGACCTACTGCCTGCGTTTCGGCGACACGCGCGAGCTCACGCCGAAGAACAAGGCCCGCTCCAGACGGAGCTACGAGGCGAATCGCGACTATTGACCGCGATCAGGTCGACTGATCGACCAGCTCGGCGATGTCCATGACCTTCACCTTGTCGGTCATTTCCTTCGCCTTTACGCCGTCGTTCATCATGGTCATGCAGAACGGGCAGGAGGCCGCGATGATTCCGGCATTGGTCGCGAGCGCCTGCTCAGTGCGGGCGATGTTCACGCGCTTGCCGATCTTCTCTTCCATCCACATGCGTCCGCCGCCCGCGCCGCAGCACATGCTCTGGTCGTGGTTGCTCTTCATCTCGACCATGCGGATGGAGGGCAGCGACTCGAGGACCGCGCGCGGCTGCTCGTAGACGTTGTTCCAGCGGCCGAGATAGCAGCTGTCGTGGAAGGTGACCGTTTCGTTCATCTCCTTCGAAGGCTTGATCCTCCCATCGGAGATGAGCTTGGCGATGTACTGGGAGTGGTGGAAAACCTCGTACGTTCCGCCGAAGTCCTTGTACTCGTTCTTGATGGTATTGAAGCAGTGGGGGCACGCCGTCACGATGCGCTTCACGTTGTAGCGGTTCATCGTCTCGACGTTGGCCTTGGCGAGCGTCTGGTAGAGGTACTCGTTGCCGATCCGGCGGGCCGGATCGCCGGTGCATTGCTCCTCGGTCCCGAGGATGGAGAAGCGGACGCCGGCCTTTTTCAGAATGCTCGCGAACGCGCGGAGCACCTTCTTGTTGCGGTCGTCGTAGGAGCCCGCGCAGCCGACCCAGAGAAGGACGTCGACGTCGGAGTTCTCGGCCATGGTCTGGACCGAAAGGCCCTCCGCCCAGTTCGCGCGGTCCGAGGCGCTGAACGCCCAGGGCGTCGCGTTCGTCTCCATGTTCTTGAAGACGGTCTGCACTTCGGTGGGGAAGCGCGACTCCATCATCACGAGGTTGCGGCGGATGTCATAGATCTTGTCGACCTGCTCGATGAACACCGGGCAGGCGACCTCGCAGGCGCGGCAGCTCGTGCAGGACCAGATCACGTCCTCGGTGACGTTCTCGTCGACGACGTGGCTGATCTCGTCGTGCTTGCCGGCGAGCGCCTTTTCCTTGTTCCGGTACAGGTTCTCCTTGAGGTCGAGGATCAGCATCTTGGGGCTCAAGGGCTTCTGCGTGTTATGGGCCGGGCAGAGGTCCTGGCAGCGGCCGCATTCGGTGCAGGCGTAATAGTCGAGACCGGCCTTCCAGCTCATGTCCGTGATCTTGGCCGCGCCGTACTGGGTGACCTTCTCGTCCTCGAAGTTGATGGGCGTCATGCCCTTCTCGCGCTGGAGCTTCTTGAGGAACGTGTTCGGGCCGGCCGCCAGGATGTGCAGGTGCTTCGAGCTCGGGATGTACATCGCGAACCCGAGGACGATGAGCATGTGGACCCACTTGAAGACGAGGCTCAACGCCTGATTGGTTTCAGCCGAGAGGCCGAGGCCGCCCAGGACGGCCGCGACGCGCGCCGAAACCGGCATCGAGCCCGCGAACCAGGGTTGCGTGCCCAGGATCATGAACCCGTTCATGAGAAGGATCGAGACCATCAGCGAGCCGGTCAGAAGCAGGACGATGCCGGCGTCGCGCGACTTGCCGAGGCCCTCGGGACGCAGGAAGTAGCGGCGATAGCATGCATAGCCGACGGCCAGAAGCACCGCGAACGTGAAGATGTCCTGCAGGAGGACGAGCGCGCCGTACGGACCACGGCCGATGAACTCGAAGTGGGCGGCCGGGTGGATCGTCGTGGCGAACTGCTCGAGCGTACCCGTCGTGATGATCAGGAAGCCCCAGAAGATCGTGGCGTGCATGATGCCCGCGCTCTTCTTGCGGAGCGTGGCGCGCTGGCCGAGCACGTTCTCGATGACCGCCAGGACGCGTTTCGGGATGTCGCGGACCGCCGGCCCCTGACCCTGGTGCGCCTTGAGCAGCTTGAACAGGATGAAGAGGCGGTATCCGGAATAGCCGAACGCGGCCCCGGCGACAGCGAGGAAGATGAAGCTTTGAACGGTCATGACAGCAGCCCAGCCCTATCCGACCCTGCTCTCCGGCATAGAGCCGGCCGGGTCAGTGTTCTTTGACTTTCTTGAACTCGTCTTTCAAAAGCGGGACGATCGTGAAGATGTCCCCGACGATACCATAATCCGCGACCTGGAAGATCGGTGCTTCGGCATCGGTATTGATCGCGACGATCGTCTTCGATGTTCTCATACCGGCCAGGTGTTGGATAGCGCCGCTGATGCCGCAGGCGATGTACAGGGTGGGCGATACGACCTTGCCGGTCTGCCCGACCTGGTCGCGATGCGGGCGGAAGCCCGCGTCGACGGCCGCGCGCGAAGCGCCGACGCCGGCGCCCAGCACGTCCGCGAGCTCCTCGATCATCTTGAAGTTATCGGCGCTCTTGAGGGAGCGGCCGCCGGAGACGACGATCGAGGCTTCGGTCACGTCCGGACGGGCGCTCGCGCCCTTCACGACCTCGAGCACCTTGGCGCGAAGGCCGGAGACGTCGGCCTTGTCCTGCGCGACTTCGGCGTTGCGGCCGGGGTCGGCCTTCGGGACGCCGAGCGCGTTCGCGCGAATCGTCGCCATCTGCGGGCCCGCGCCCAGGAATTCAACCTCGGCGGTGGCCTTGCCGGCGTAAACCGGGCGGCGAACCTTGATCTTGGTTCCCTCGAAAGCGAGCTGCGTGCAGTCGCTGGCCAGGCCGACGCCCATCATCGAGGCGAGCTTCGGCATGAAGTCGCGGCC